>JAJOKM010000148.1 GCA_021129835.1 Thermodesulfovibrionales bacterium
TTTCAGCGCACAAAAGGGCATAAAAATGTCATTGCGAGCCCGAAGGGCGTGGCAATCCCGCCCAGATTGCTTCACTTCGTTCGCAATGACAAACGAAGAGCAATAACAAAAAAGTATTTTCATAAGGAATAGAAATCATATAGAGATTCGCTGCGATCTAATTTCTTCATCGGAGGCGACGATAACAAAGAGCACGGTTTACTTCATTGGGCCTCGGACAGGCACAGATCGGAACATCTTCGCAAAGCTGGGAAAGCTCCTGGATCAGGCAGGATTTGTTAATTTCATTCAGCAGAACGATTTGGTGGCCATTAAGTTACACTTTGGGGAAATGGGAACCACCGCTTATATCCATCCAAGCTATGTGGCCTTCATAGTGGGGCAGGTCAAGAGTAGAAAGGGGCTCCCTTTTCTTACCGATACTAATGTAATCTACCGGAGTGCACGAGGCAATTCCGTTGACCATCTGCATACTGCTTTTGCCCATGGCTTTTCGCCCTTGGTCACTGGTGCACCGGTGATTATATCGGGTGGGCTGAAGGGGCAGACCTCCACCGAGGTCAAGATAGGTGGAAAACACTTTCAGACGGTGAAACTCGCCTCCGAGATCGATGATGTTGATAAATTAATCTGTCTTACCCATTTTACCGGCCATTTGGCGACCGGTATTGGTGGAGCGATCAAGAACCTGGGCATGGGGCTATCTACCAAAGCAGGCAAATTGGCGATGCACTCCACTGTCATTCCGATCATGAATCATAAGAAATGCACCGGGTGTAAAACCTGCATGGAACACTGTCCGGCGGACGCCATCGGGATGAAGGAAAAGATTGCCGTTATTGATGCAGTTCTCTGTATTGGATGTGCCGAGTGCATCGCTGTCTGTCCCACCGGAGCGGTTGATATCCAGTGGAATGAATCGTCCCAGAATCTTCAGGAGAAGATTTGCGAGTATGCCTACGGAGTAGTGAAGAGGAAACAGCCGATACTTTTTCTTGCTTTCCTGATGAACATCACTCCGGGATGCGACTGCATGGGTTTCTCGGATTCCCATATAGTGCCTGATATCGGGGTCATGGCCTCTCACGACCCGGTGGCTATTGACCAGGCATCAGTGGATCTCGTAAACAAACAGCAAGGACTTCCCGGGACTAAGCTCAAGAATAACCTTAAGCAGGGGGAGGATAAGCTCCGGGCGATTTATCCCACCATTGACTGGACGGTGCAACTGCGATATGGGGAAGAGATAGGTCTGGGCTCGCGGGATTATGATCTCGTATTTGTTGACTCCTAGAGATGCCGTGTATGATGAGCATGTGCCCACTTGAAATGGGAAAAAGCCTTACAATTTTGAATCTCTAAGTACTTGAGCATTAAAATAGATCTTTAAAATCTTCTGTCCCTACGCGTCCCAGGACTGTCAGGCTCATTTTTCCTTCATTTATAAGCCGGTATGCTAAATTTCTCGCAGCCTCAATGGTTACAGCCTCGATCTCCTTTATTATTTCCTCCTGAGAAAAATATCTTCCATGACATATCTCCTGCCGGGCTATGCTCTGCATCCTACTGCTCGTTGATTCCAGTTCAAGCACCAGATTTCCCTTCAACTGGTCTTTTGCCCTTCTCAGCTCTGTCTCCGAAATTGTCGAATAAATACCCTTCATCTCTTTAATAATAAGCTCTGTTACTATTTTTGCTTTCTTCTCCCCAGTACTTGCATACACCGCCCAACACCCCTTATCGACGTAGGATGATATAAATGAATAAATTAAATATGCATAGCCTCTCCTCTCCCTTATCTCTTGAAAAAGTCTCGAACTCATACCAGAGCCTAAAATAGTATTCAAGATGGCAATAACATATCTCTCTTTACTTGCATAAGGCAGACTCTCAACCCCAAGACAGATATGGGCTTCTGAGAGGTCCCTTGGATATACAGCGACCTCACTTTTGAAAGATACAGGTGGAGTCAACTCTGGTTCTGAACCCCGCCTGAGATCACCCAGATAACGATTTAGCAGTCCTAAAATATGATCTGATTCGAAATTTCCTGCACATGAGACTACAGTATCGGCTGTTCCGTAATATTTTCTGACATGACTGACTAAATCCTGCCGCGTAAATGTCTTTATTGTCTCCCTTCGCCCAAGGACAGATTGTCCAAGTCCTGTATCCCCCCAGACTGTCTTGCTGAAGAGGTCATGTATATAGTCATCGGGAGTGTCTTCAACAAGTTTTATCTCTTCTTTTATTACGCCTTTTTCTTTTTCGATCTCCTCTTCTGAAAGTGTGGAGTGCAGGAAAATATCAGAGAGCAGTTCAATGCCCCTGTCAATGTAGTCGTCAAGGACCTTCACATAAAATACTGTATTTTCCCTTGAGGTAAAGGCGTTGATCTCACCGCCTAATGATTCTATCTCGATCGCGATATCAATGGCGCTTCGCTTTTTTGTTCCCTTGAAAAACATGTGTTCAAGAAAATGAGAGAGACCGTTTTTATCAGGGGTCTCGCTGCGAGAACCGACTTTGACCCATATCCCCATTACAACGGACCGAAAGTTTTTTAATTGATTCATCACAACAGGGATACCATTGTCGAGATAGCGTTTTGTGAACATAATTATATTATTGCGACTCTCTCATCGCCTCTTTTCTGCTAAGCTTGATTTTCCCCTGGCTGTCTATCCCGATAACCTTGACCAGCACCTCATCTCCTACATTTAATTCGTCTGTAACCTTCTCTACCCTCCTGTCCAATATCTGTGATATGTGCAAAAGACCATCAGTGCCGGGAAAGATTTCGACAAAGGCTCCAAAATCAACTACCCTTACCACCTTACCCATATATATCTTGCCATGTTCTGCTTCAGCAACAATACCATTTATTATCGCGATTGCCTTCCTCGCAGATTCTTCATCAGGAGAAGCTATATTGATAGCTCCTTCATCATTTATATCTATCCTGGCGCCTGTCTGATCTGTTATGCCCCGTATAACCTTCCCACCAGCCCCTATGACATCTCTTACCTTCTCCTTTCTTATCTTAATTGTGTATATTCTTGGTGCATAGGGGGATAGTGTTTGCCTGTGAGAAGGCATTGCCTCTTTCATCTTATTTATTATCCAAAGTCTGCCTTCCCTTGCCTGCTCGATGGCATTTTTGAGTATTTCAGGGCTTATATCGGCTATCTTTGAATCCATCTGAAATGCTGTGATACCGTTTTCGGTTCCGGCAACCTTAAAGTCCATGTCACCAAGATGGTCTTCGAGCCCAAGAATATCTGTGAGCACTACAACCTTTTCACCTTCTTTTATAAGTCCCATCGAAATCCCTGCAACAGGAGATGATATTGGGACGGCTGCATCCATTAATGACAAGGTTGCTCCGCAGACTGTTGCCATGGAGGATGAACCGTTGGATTCGAGTATATCAGAGACGATCCTTATGGTATATGGAAATTCCTTCTTTGAAGGTATTACATATTTCACCGATCTCTCGGCTAACAATCCATGTCCTATTTCTCGCCTACCTGGTGAATGAAGGGACTTGACCTCCCCAACACTGAAAGGTGGAAAATTATAATGAAGCATAAATGCCTTATATACATCGCCTTCGAGAGCATTGATTTTTTGTTCATCTCCGGCAGTGCCGAGGGTAGTAACCACAATAGCCTGTGTCTCGCCTCTGATAAAGAGTGCAGAGCCATGTGCCCTCGGGAGAATATTGGTATGGCATGATATATCTCTTATCTCATCAGGTTTCCTGCCATCCACTCTCACGCCCTTATGGAGTATCATGTCTCTTACAACCTCTTTTTCGTAATCATTAAATATATTGGCTACATCCCTTGTAATATCTTTTGCCGCATCACCAAAGAATTTCTCTCTCATGTCATTGGTATTAAAGTGTTTTATTGCGTCGTCGAGTATTGCATCAAGGGCTTTCTGTCTCTGTTGCTTGCCAGGCATCCTTATGGCATCCATTAATCCATTAGAGACGAGAGCCCTGACATCGTTCTTGAGTTCAGGGCTTTCTGCAATAGGGGCAACAATCCTCTTTTCCCTACCCACGAGATTCCGCAACTCGTTTTGAACTGCTATGGTCTTCTTAATCTCTCTATGGGCATAATCGATAGCCTCCAGCAGCAGAGACTCTGCAACTTCGGAACCACCCCCTTCTACCATGACTACAGCATCCTCCGTACCTGCTACCACTAAATCAAACTCCAGCTTCTCGCATTCAGAGATGTCCGGGTTTACAATTAACTTGCCATCGAGTCTTCCGACCCTAATTGCGCCAATGGGTCCATTAAATGGTATTTCTGATATATGAATAGCAGCAGACATACCAATTATCCCAAGTATATCGGCTACGTTTTCGTTACCAAAGGACAGGACAGACACTATTCCCTGTGTCTCGGAATAAAATCCCGACGGAAACAATGGCCTGAGAGGACGATCAATGAGACGGGATATCAAAATCTCCTTTTCAGAAAGTCTTCCCTCTCTCTTTAGAAACCCCCCTGGTATTTTTCCTGCAGAGTATGCCTTTTCTTGATAATCAATGGTTAGAGGAACGAAGTCTATCCCCTCTCTCACCTTTTTATCCACAACTACTGTGGCAAGAACAATTGTATCGCCATACTTCACTACTACGGCGCCACTTGCTTGCCTCGCCATCTGTCCTGTTTCGATAATTAATCGTCTCTCTTTAATCTCAATTCCTACATCAGTCATCATATCCCCTCTTCTTTAATTTATTTAGACATTAACCGCCTATTGCTATTGAAATAACTAAAAAAACCGAGACTCTTAAATCGTCATTCCTGTGAAGCTTGTCCTATCACCCAATAGGCAGTGACCGGAAATTCAGAGTATTATGTAACCTATTGAAAATACTGAATTCCCACTGGAGCCTGCCCTCGAATTTCGTACCCGGGGATTGAAATGACAAACAATTCTCTTTTCCAGGCTTTTGCAAGGGACTCAAGTGTATGAGTATCTGCGCGTTGATGTTATTTCACACTTTTGCGCATTTATTGCTTGCTGACTTCTTCCTGGTGCTCGCCATTTACCGCTTGCCTTCCAGAATTGACGTGATTGCCTCTTTCCTGAGTCCTAACCGTTCTATAATCGTGCCATATCTGTTTCTGTCGACAATTTTCAGATAAGCGAGAAGTTTTTTTCTTTGTGAGACTAGTTTCAGGAGACCTCTCCTTGAATGATGGTCCTTTTTGTGAATCCTGAAATGATCTGTAAGATAGGTTATCCTATTGGTTAGCAACGCTATCTGAACCTCAGGCGAGCCCGTATCATTATCATGAATCTTGAAATGTTCAATAATCTCTTTTTTCTTCAGGGTATCAAACGACATCATCTCACCTCTCAATTATAACATTCTGTATGCATAATCGCAATCAAGGATGTCAATCTATTTTTTTGCATGATTATCAAGAAATAGATTAACATATAATTTTGCTATCTGTAAAGCTATTTAGGGTGAGGTTCTTGTAAAGGTCGTCATTCCCGCAGTTTTTTGAGCGGGAATCTAGTATTCGTTCAAATCAACGGCGTCTGGATTCCCGCTTAAAGATTGCGGGAATGACGGTATAACTAGTGAAGAAATTTGTCATTCCCGCAGTTTTTTTTATCGGAAATGACAAACAAGGCTATTTTTCATGCTTTTGCAAGAGGCTCGGTTAATAGATGGAAAAGATTGATTGTTTTAAATGCAAGCATTTCTATATCACATGGGACAAAAATTTTCCTTATGGATGCAAGGCTATGGGATTTAAGAGCAGACACATGCCTTCATGGGAGGTTCATCAAGCCTCTGGTATGAGCTGCTTAAAATATTCAAAAAAAGAGAAAGCTACTGATTCTTTCTCGCCCTTATAAGACAGGCAGAGACGGAGCATAGATGAAAGAAAAAAAGAACCCTCACTTTCAGACCTTAATCCTACTCATCGATGAAGCCCTTATCGTTGTGGCGGTGGTTTTCGTTCTCTGGCTGGTAGGGGTTCCAATGACTCTCTGGGTCTTTATTGTTGCCGCAGGTGTTTTAGGTGGACTTTACTGGCTGCAATACAAGTTCTTATCCCCAGTCCTTAGCAGTCAGGCGACAACAGGCCAGGAGGGAATGGTTGGGCGTCACGGGGTGGCAATCACTGCTTTAAATTTCGAGGGAACTGTCCGAGTGCGTGGAGAGACATGGAATGCAGTATCCAGCAACGAAAAGATAGCGGCTGGGGAGACAGTAGAAGTAATAGATATTAAAGGACCTACCCTCTTTGTTCAGCGAAAGAAGTAGGGTGAGGGCTGGTTTGAAGTCAGTCCCTATTTTCTTTTTCCCTTGAGCCTCTTGCAAAAGTCTCTGTTTGTCATTCCCGAAGTTTCTATCGGGAATCCAGTAGGGGCACGGCATGCCGTGCCCCTACGCTAAATATATGGCTCTTTCCCATTTCAAGTGGGCAGCACCATACTGCTTCACCCATCACTCAGCGCCTTGGGTGCTGGGCTCGCAATGACATTCCCATGCCCTTTTGTGTGCTGAAAGCAGATGTAGGTTTCATTTGTGAAGGCGTTTTCAGTATACTAAGATAGTATAATTGTAACTACTCAGGTTCAAGGTTCTGGGGTTCACGGTTCACAGTTTACGGTTTACGGTTTACGTTAACTGATAACTGGCAACTGTTAACTGATAACTGGCAACTGATAACTATCCTTTATACCGTGAACTTAACAACCTGAATAGTTACGTGTAAATCTGACAGGCAGAAAAAGGTAAATTATGAAGACAGGGTTTATGTCTCTTGTGAGTGTCCTTGCGCTGCTGATGCTCGTGGCAGAAGGAGTTTCAGCAGAAGAGGCTCGCATGGGCGCATGGGTAGATGAGATTGTTGCAGTCCAGGAGGTTAGCCCTGCCGCGGCAATTGCCAGGCTCAAGGCCGGCGACATTCACATCTACGTCTTCGGCCTTACAGATCCCGCTATCCACCGAAAAATCGTAGGAGATCCGGATCTAAAATATACACAGTCATTTGGGTGGTACACCGAGTTGTCTTTTAACCCTGTAGGCCCTATCTTCCCTGGCGATGGCAGGCTTAATCCGTTTGCTGTTCCGCGAATGCGAGAAGCAATTAACTGGCTTATTGACCGCACCTATATTGCCGAAGAGATCTTCAGGGGTCTGGCCGTTCCGATGTATACGGCGCTGCACCCATCATTTCCCGACTACGCGAGACTCGCCGGTGTAATCAGAGGAGTCGAGATCTACTATGCCCATAACCCAGAGAGGGCAAGGGCCGTAATCACCGAAGAGATGATTAAACTTGGCGCAGAACTCATTAATGAGAAGTGGCATTACAGAGGCGAGCCAGTGGAGCTGTCTATACTTATTCGAGTAGAAGATGAACGATTGCGGATTGGTCGTCATCTGGCAATGATGCTTGAGGAGATGGGATTTGTTGTTGAGCGTCTGTATAGGACAGCAGCAGAGGCTGCACCGATCTGGATTCATGGGAATCCGGCTGACGGGCGTTTTCATATCTATACCGGCGCCTGGATTGCTACGGCGATCAGCCGAGATCAAAGTGGAGTCTTTGACCTTTTTTACACACCGCGCGGTATGTCTTCGCCACTCTGGATGGCTTATAAACCCTCTCCGGAGTTTGATGAGGTAGCAGGCAGACTCGCCAGACGCGACTTTGTGTCGTTAGAGGAACGCTCGGAACTCTTTATTAGGGCGATAGAACTCTCGATGAGGGATTCCACCAGAGTCTGGGTCGCAAATAGAGTCGCCTTTGAGCCGCACAGGGCAGAAGTCGAGATCACATCTGACCTTGCTGGAGGCATCTCTGGTTCTTCTCTATGGGCATTGACGGCCAGGTTTGTTGATCGGGTCGGTGGGAGACTGGTCGTCGCTATGCCCAACATCCTTGCCGATCCCTGGAGCCCAATCGCAGGTTCTAACTGGATCTTCGACATGATGTTCATTCGCGCTACGGCCGATGACGGACTGTTACCAGATCCTTTCACCGGTCTTGCCCGACCCCAACGAATAGAGAGTGCCCGTGTTTATATAGAGGAGGGACTGCCAGTCAGAAAGACCCATGAATGGTTAGACCTCAAGGTTGTGCCAGAAATTGAGGTTCCGTCTGATGCCTGGATTGGCTGGTGCGCCACCGCGCAGCGATTCATCACAGTGGGCGAGAGGTATCCGGAGGGATTAACAGCCAGGAGAAAGAGCGTTGTTTATTATCCTGAATGCCTTTACCAGCTAAAGTGGCACGACGGCAGCTATTTCTCTCTCGCTGACATTGTGATTGGTATGATCCTCGCCTTCGACCGAGCTAAGGAGGAGAGTCAGATTTTTGACAGGGCCGCGGTGCCTGCTTTTGAAGCCTTTATGAAGCACTTCCGTGGCGTAAGGATTGTGCAGGAGTCTCCGCTCGTGATCGAGACTTATAGTGACCTGTATTTTTTGGATGCCGAGTTGAATGTCTCGACATGGTTTCCGAATTACGCCCAGGGTCCTGCTCCGTGGCATAAACTGTCGCTTGGTATCCTTGCCGAGATGAACAGAGAACTCGCCTTTTCGAGTGCCAAGGCAGATTATCTTGGAGTAGAGTGGATGAGCTACATCGCTGGGCCAAGCATGAAGATTTTAGAGAGTCGCCTCAGAGAGGCGATTGCGACTGCCTTCATTCCTTATTACCCTACGATGAGAAAATTCGTAACCGCTGAGGAGGCCGTGGATAGACATAAGGCAATGAGGGACTGGCACGCTGAGAAGGGGCACTTCTGGGTTGGCTCTGGGCCGTTCTACCTTCAAAGGGCACATCCTGTCGAGAGAGTGGTGCACCTTAAAAGGTCTCCCTATTTTCCAGACCCCGCTCAGGAGTGGATGGGATTTGCAGAGCCCTGGATCGCAGAGGTGGAAGTCTCCGGGCCTCGAATAATAACTATAGGTGAAGATATGGAATTTGAGGTGAAGGTAACCTTCAGAGGTAACCCCTACCCTATAGATGGCGTGGACTCTGTGAAGTATCTGGTGATTGATGCCATAGGAGATGTTGCAATCGTCGGTAATGCCGAGGCAGTCACAGACGGGCTATGGCGAATTATGCTTACGGCGGAAGAGACTGCTAAGCTCATGATAGGTTCTGCTAGGCTGGAGGTGATCGTTGCACCCCTGCTCGTAAGTATCCCTTCTTCTACTGCATTAGATCTCGTAGCAATTCCGTAGTATATACGCTGCCGCTCGGCGTTCATTGCAGGTTCAAGGTTCAAAGTTCACGGTTCCAAGTTATGGAACCTGCATGACCTCCGGTCACAAAGGGGAATGAAAATGTCATTGCGAGCCCGAAGGGCGTGGCAATCCCGCCCAGATTGCTTCACTTCGTTCGCAATGACAAGTGAAGAACAATAACAAAAAAGGTATTTACAGAAGAATATTGAATATCGAACAAGGAATTTCGAAGCATGAGGTTTTGGTATCCTTTTTCCTTCGACATTCATTATTCCTTGTTCGATATTCTACATTTGCAAAAGAAAGGGGAAATATAAGGTTGTTAACCTTGAACTTGATAAAGGTTGTTAACCGTGAACCTTAAACCTTATAGGAGTAAGTTATAGTCATGGGCTTTAGAGTTGGAAAATACATACTTGTCAGGGCAATCTCGCTCGGTCTGGCGGTCGTCGTTGGAGTGTACTTGACAATCCTCATCGCTAATATGGGCGGACATGTTGATGAGATCCGGAAGGCTCAGATATGGGAAAGGGTGGCGATCGGAGTATTTGCAGATGAAACACTCCGGATGCTGCCGCGACAGGAGCGAGAGCCAATCATCAAAGATAAGGTGGCACTCGAGGCAGAGCGTCTCGGATTGGACAGGCCGTTTTTGGTGCGCAGTTTTAGCTACCTTGGTGATGCCCTATCACTAAATCTGGGGCGGGCACAGCATCTGACGAGTGATGCCGGATCGAGAGAGATTCGGCTAATCCTCCTTGAGCGTCTTCCAGCAACCCTTGCACTATTTGCGACTGCTAATCTCTTGCTCTTTTTTGGCGCCATCTTCGTTGCCCTCTTCCTCTCCAGGCGTTATGGGAGCATCCTGGACAAGACGATAATTGCGCTTGCCCCCACCTCTGCTGCACCGAGTTGGTTTTATGGGATATTCCTTATCCTTATCTTTGCAGTGCTGCTGCAGCTCCTGCCCTTCGGGGGGATGGTCAAGGCTCCTCCACCTGAGTCGGTGCTGGAGTATGCCTTGAGTCTTCTCAAGCATATGATCCTGCCCGTTGCTGCTATTGTCATCAGCGCCATCTTTATTGCTATCTACAGTTGGCGAACCTTCTTCCTCATCCATTCGAGCGAGGACTATGTGGAGATGGCAAAGGCTAAAGGATTATCCTCATGGGCAATCGAGAGGCGATATGTCCTCAGGCCGACTCTTCCCCCTATCATCACCAACTT
Organism: Thermodesulfovibrionales bacterium; assembly: GCA_021129835.1. Lineage (GTDB taxonomy): Bacteria > Nitrospirota > Thermodesulfovibrionia > Thermodesulfovibrionales > Dissulfurispiraceae > JAJOKM01. The sequence continues at coordinate 10,478 of JAJOKM010000148.1, forward strand.
CGCCTTTATGCTTATTGGCATGTGGACGGGGGCGATTATCCTTGAGACGGTCTTTAACTGGCCAGGACTCGGGAGACTTCTTTATGAAGCGATCGCCCTTTATGATACGCCGGTTATAGTGGGGGCGGTCGTCGTTTATGCCTACCTCCTTGTGCTGACGCTCTTCCTCCTGGATATCATCTACGCCATGGTCGACCCAAGGGTAAAAGTTGGCAGTGGAGACAGAAAACCATGAAGATCTTAATAGATGCAATAAGGCAACTTGCCCGCTACCCCTCTGCCATTGCCGGACTGATAATCATCGGGACATTGATAGGCATGTCATTTTATGCGGTAATTACCATCCCCTATAGCGAAGCCATAAAGCTTTGGCAGGGAAGAGATGGGGTATGGAATGAGATCCCTCGGAATGCAGAGCCAAAATGGGTCAACCTCTTCCCGGGGATCAACCTTCCCGAAACCTTTATCTTAAATAGCGAAGATATTGTGAGCAAGAGCCTGCAACCCCTCGGAGGAGGGATAAAAAAGATAGAGAAACGCATGGAGTTTGATTTCGGCTATGACTGTTTTCCTCAAGAGATGTCCTTGTTCTTTGATGCCACCTATGATGAACGGCCGCCACATGTCTTCTTAACATGGCTGACTCCTGATGGTAGGGAGATTAACCTGGCAGAGCGGAGGGCTGATGCACCATATCGTATATCGCTTGACAGGGATCTCGCACGAGAGATAGGTGGATTAGCCCCTGAGGTGGGGCTCTTTGCAGATCCGTTTGCAGAAGAGATCGTGCCGCTTCAGGGCAGATACGGACTGCAAATCACTGGGTGGTTATTCGAGGAGGATTCGTCGCTGGATGTGAGACTTGTGGTCTTTGGTCAGGTACACGGAATTGCAGGGACTGATCATATGCGCCGGGACCTAATGGTGGCGCTCCTCTGGGGGGCGCCAATTGCCTTGACATTCGGATTCTTGGCAGCCGTAGGCGTTACGGCAAGTACTTTCATTATCGCTGCTATTGGAGTCTGGTTCGGGAGGTGGGTAGATGCAGTGATTCGTTGGATCACCCAGGTGAATATAATCTTGCCGGTCCTCCCCATCCTTATTATAGTCGGCACATTTTACTCTCGAAGTATCTGGGTAATGTTGGGGGTGATTATTGCCCTGAGTATCTTTAGTGCCGGAATTTTTGTCTACCGGGCGATGTTTCTCCAGATAAAGGGGATGCCTTATATCGAGGCGGCGAAGGCTTACGGAGCCAGCAATTTCAGGATTATCTTCCAGTATATGCTACCGAAGCTCGTCCCGGTGCTTATCCCGGCATTTGTGATGACGATCCCTGCCATGGTCTTTTTAGAGGCATCACTGGCAGTCTTAGGCTTAGGAGACCCCCTCCTTCCGACCTGGGGCAAGGTGCTCAAGGATGCATGGGTTAATGGGGCGCTTTTAATGGGGCACTATTATTGGGTCCTCCTGCCATCGGCCCTTCTTATGATGACCGGGCTTGGCTTTGCCATGGTCGGCTATGCCCTCGATCGCATTTTCAACCCAAGGTTAAGGGAGTCGTAGTTATGAAAAAAGACGGCCTTCTTCGAGTCGAGGATCTCTGCCTCCACTTCCGCACCAACAAGGGACTGGTTCAGGCAGTAGATGGGGTGAGCTTTGGACTCGGCAGAGGACTGACACTGGTAGTTGTCGGTGAGGCGGGCTGTGGGAAGAGCTCTCTTGCCAGGGCCATCTTGAGGTTGCTGCCCCGTAATGTGCATACTTACACCGGGCGAATCTTTCTTAACGGCGTTGACATAATGAAACTCGGCGAAGAGCGATTTCGGCGAGAGGTGAGATGGTCTAAGCTTGCTTTTGTGCCCCAGGCTGCGATAAATTCCTTAAACCCGGTCGTCAAAGTCGGGAATCAAGTTGCAGAGCCTTTACTGGTACACCGGCTGGCAAAGACAAAGAGTGAGGCGATAGCGCGGGCACGAGAGGCATGTGAGCTCGTAGGGCTTCCAGGGGATTTCCTGAGCCGTTATGCCTTTGAGCTCTCCGGAGGGATGAGACAGCGTGCCATTATTGCGATGGCGCTGGCAGCACGCCCGGCGCTCGTGGTCTTAGATGAGCCGACATCAGCGCTGGACGTGCTAACCCAAGCAAACATTATGAATCTGCTCAAGGGGATCAAGCAGAAGTTTAAGACGAGCTTTATCCTTATCACCCATGATATTGCCACCTCCAGCGAGCTGGCGGACATAGCTGCTATTATGTACGCCGGGCAGGTGGTAGAGCTCTGCAATGCGTCGCAGTTTTATCGCGAACCACTTCACCCTTACTCTCAGAAGCTTATAGCGAGTGTGCCATCACTTCGACAAGAAAAAAGGCCCGAGTTTATCCCGGGGCAACCACCGAGCTTGCTTAATCCACCTAAGGGCTGTCGCTTTACAGGGCGCTGCCTGTCGCGGTCTAATCGCTGCGAGAAAGAGCCTCCCCTTGTGGAGGTGAAAGAGGGGCGTCGAGTAAAGTGCTGGCTGTATCAGTGAGACGAGGAGTGGAAAATAAAATATTATTTTCGGCAAAGGATCTATGCACATGGTTTGAGTTGAGACGATGGGGATTTTTCCGCGTAGGATCTGTGAAGGCTGTAGACGGAGTAAGCTTTGAGTTGAGGCGAGGTGAAACTATTACCATCGTAGGTGAGTCGGGCTGTGGAAAGAGTACTCTGGCGAAGACTATCTTGGGTCTCTGCCTCCCTGCACGTGGAGAGCTTAATTTTGATGGTAAAAGGCTTAATGGGCTTAATACACGGCAGATGCGGTCGCATCGATCTAAAATCGGCTATATACAGCAAGACCCCTATGGCGCGCTTCCCCCTTTTATGACTGTGCGGCGTATTTTGGAGGAGCCTCTCCGTATCAATAAGACCGGGAAAAAAGAGGAGATGAAACGGCGTGTTCGAGAGGTGTTGGCGGAGGTAAAGCTGACTCCGGTTGAGGATTTCATAGACAAGTTTCCTCACATGCTAAGCGGGGGGCAGCAACAACGTGTGGTGATTGCGCGGTCTATCGTCATGAAGCCAAGACTTATCGTCGCTGATGAACCTATATCGATGCTTGATGCCTCGGTGCGGATAGAGATTCTTGAGCTTATAAGAGGACTGCAGCATGCACATAACCTGGGAGTAATCTACATTACCCATGACCTTTCTACTGTCCGTCACTTTTCGGAGCATATCGCGGTTATGTATGGGGCGAAATTTGCAGAGAAGGCAAAGGTGAAAGATATTTTAGATAATCCTCTGCATCCTTACACACGGGCGTTGCTATCTGCGGTTCCCAAGCTTGACCCGGCAAACGTCACCACATTCAAAGAGGTGCCGCCAGGAGAACCTCCCAGCCTTCTCAAGCCACCTTCAGGATGCAGGTTCCATCCTCGGTGTTATGCCATTATAAAAGGGTTATGTGATGTAGAGAGTCCTCTGGAGTTTGAAGCCAAGAAAGGACACTCTGTGGCATGTTGGCTCTATCGGAAATAGAGATGAAAACAATTTCCTAACATAAAGACCGAAATGCCTGTCTGCGTGCTCCGCACAGGCAAAGAGGCAGCCTATCAGACCACTTAACTTACTTAACTTAGCTACAGCGCATCTTCGCTGCCAAAACGGTGTTATACATCAGCATGGCGATAGTCATTGGCCCTGCCCCCCCTGGGACAGGTGTTATGTATGCCGCCCTCTCCTTTGCCGTATCAAAGTCAACATCCCCGACGAGCTTGCCATCTGAGGTAACATTTACACCAATATCTATAACCACTGCCCCCTCTTTCACCATATCGCCAGTAATCATCTCTGCCTTTCCAACTGCCACACAGAGTATATCGGCCCTCAGGCACTCCTCTTTAAGGTTTGATGTCTTGCTATGGCACATGGTAACCGTGGCATTCTTTCTCAGGAGTAGCAATGCCAGGGGTTTGCCGACAATAACACTCCTTCCGACAATAACTGCATGTTTACCGTAGGGGGTAATATTATATGCCTCGATCATCTTCATTACTCCATGCGGTGTGCACGGGATAAATCCAGGATCATCAAGGACGAGTCTTCCGAGTGCATGTGGTCCAATGCCGTCTACATCCTTATCAGGAGAGATTCTGCTCATAATCTCTTTTTCGTTGAGTCCTTTCGGAAGCGGAAGCTGAACAAGTATTCCATTGACTCTCGAGTCTGCATTAAGTGTATCGACAAGCTCGATAATCTCTTTTTGGCTGGCGCTTTTCGGAAGCTTATAGCCAATACTATTAATACCAATTGCCTCACAGGTCTTTTCTTTCGAGGCAATATATTTCTTTGAAGCAGGATCTTCTCCAACAAGGACGGCTGCAAGGACCGGGTGAATGCCTTTTGCCTTTAATTCCTCTGCCTCCTTTTTGAGGTCTTCTTTAATCCTGGCTGCTATTTTTTTGCCATCGATCAACTCTGCTGTCATGAATCCCCCCTCCCTTTTTTGTTTAGTGAATGAGTATATGAGTATTCATTTACCCTTTCGCTCATTCACTCATATACCCTTTTACCCATTCACTATTTTTTAATTAGTTTCAGCATCTCTTCCCTTGTGCTCTGCTTACTCCTGAAGATTCCGCGAACTGCTGATGTTACCGTCCTTGAACCCGGTTTTTTTATGCCCCTCATGCTCATACAGAGATGTTCTGCATCTATAACGACCATGCATCCCCGGGGTTTGAGTCTATCCATAATCATGTCAGCGAGCTGCGATGTTAGTCGCTCCTGGACCTGCGGTCGGTTTGCGAGGTGCTCCAGCGCCTTTGTAAGGTCGTTGATCCCGGTTATCCTACTAGACGGTATATATGCAATATGGGCATTCCCCATAAATGGCAATAGATGATGCTCACATACAGAATAAAACGGGGCATCCTTTAGCAGCACCATCTCATCATGGCTTTCCCCTTCTACTGCTTTTAATAGCTCTTCTGCTGGCGCATGGAGTCCTCTAAATATCTCAGTAAGCATCTTCGCTACCCGCCTCGGCGTATCTCTAAGGCCAGACCTATATAGATCTTCGCCTATACCCTCAAGGATTAGCTTAACGCCTTCTTCGATCTTTTTAGTCTCCATTTTTTTGCTTATCTCGACAAGTTATAATCCTTTTGTCTGTAATTATTCTATCCATTTTTATATCATGCTGCCGAGATGGCATCATCTTCACAATCTGCTCTGCATAAGATAGGGCTATAAGATATGGTTTGGTATTCCTTTCTGTAGCCTCTAATCCCCAATCCCTGGTCCCTGATAACAGCTTATCATAAAAACCCATGCCGTATCCCAATCTATCACACTTCTCATCAAAGGCAACGCCAGGAACGATAGCTAAATCAACCTCTTCTATATTTATTCTTCTGTCTTCATTTACAGCAGGCTCAGGAATTCCAAAATATCCCAGAGCAATCTCACCTATATCCCTTATTTCATAGAGCCTTAACTCGCCTTTTTGCCTCTCCACCCTCGGCAACACCGTTATTTTGCCTCTTGCTAAGCAATATTTTAGCAGATCAGATGTATCTACTTCGCTCCTAAAAGACGCATAAAGTAGTACCTTGTGAGCGGATCTAAACTCTGGAAGCTTCAACAGCGTCTCTTTAATCCTTTCATCTTTAACCATCTTAAGTTTATTGTTTATTGAGTCTCTACAGACTAAGACCTCTTTTCTGATTAAACTCTTATCTTTTGAGTCCATTAAGTTTGTGAGTTCTTCTCCAAAAAAGTGTAGTTATCCGCATGGTAGTGTAGCCCTTTATGGGCGTAATTAAATATCAAATTCATCTTCACAGTCATAGGTATTTTAGGTTTCTATGTTTATGGGCATAAAGCCCTGCACTACCTAATCTCTACTAAATTGGGAGAAGAACCAGTTTGTGTAGCTTGTTGAGTTGAGGTTCACCCAAATAAACCCGAGAGCCTCTCTTTTATCTCCTTGACCTCTCCAACAACTCCAGAGTCCTCTTCAAAGGGTGAAATGCCTTTTATGTCAGCATCCATAATTGATTGGCTGAAGCTTATCTCACCCAGAAGCTCCATTCCTTCAATATGCTTCTGAATAAAGGCGGCATCAGTTTCGCTCCTTATTTTGTTGGCAACAGCAAAAACTTTTTTACACCAATCCTTCCCGCCATCTCCTTAACCGTCTCTGCAGTCTGAATGCTCCTCTGTCCCGGCTCCACAACGACGATAAAGGCATCAACTGCCTCTGCAGTCCCCCTCGTGAGGTGTTCTATCCCTGCTTCCATGTCGGCTATCACCACGTCTTCTCTCTCTACAAACAAGTGTCTTAGCAATCTCCTTAAAAGAATATTTTCGGGGCAGAAGCATCCTGACGCAGTAGCCTTTGATTTTCCGATCACAAGGAGTGCAATGCCATCGATCTTATACCCAATGCCTTCCGGGAGGTCATCGACCCTCGGATTGAGCCTGAAAAATCCGCCCATACTTCCAGGCTTTGCGCCTGTCCTCTCTTCTATCAAATCCGGCATCTCTGCAATAGACCTTATCTCTTTGATGTCAGATGCCTTAATTCCGAGTGCCTGAGCAAGATTAGCATCCGGGTCTGCGTCTATAGCAATAACTCTCCTGCCATCCAATGCAAACAGGTGGCTTAATATCGCGGAAAGGGTTGTCTTCCCTACTCCACCTTTGCCTGTAATTGCGAGTTTCATAAACTGAAATTATATCATGCCCTTTCACATATTGATTAGGCAATCTGGGAAAGAACCATCTTTTAGCCGCTTGGTGATTTCTGAGTCGTCTTTTATTGGTGATCCCAATGGGATTCGAACCCGTGTTTTAGCCTTGAGAGGGCTACGTCCTGGGCCTCTAGACGATGGGACCATCTGGTTTATGGTTTATGTACTGGGGAGAGAGGACTCGAACCCCTACACGCAGATCCAGAACCTGCTGTCCTGCCTTTAGACGACTCCCCAAAGAGTTTTATTGCGACCTCTTTTTAGGCTCAAATAACGACTTAACTTCTTCCATCAGATCATTAATATCCTTGAATTGCCTATAAACAGAAGCAAATCTCACATAGGCAACCTTGTCAAGCCTCTTTAGTGATAACATTACCTCCTCTCCTATCCACGAACTCTGTATCTCCTTTACTCCCAATTCTACTAACTTTTTTTTGATGCTACTCTCTACTTCTTCTACTTTTGCAATCGGGATTGGCCTCTTTTCACACGCCTTCTTTAGTCCTGCCAATATCTTATGCTTATCAAAGAACTCACGACTCCCATCTTTTTTAATCACCATTGGAAGGGGGTCTTCAACGCGCTCATAAGAAGTAAATCGCTGTCCACATTTAAGGCACTCCCTCCTCCTTCGGACAGCATCTCCATCCTTGCTTGCCCTGGAGTCTACCACCCTATCTTCGAGGCTTCCACAAAAAGGACACTTCATTAGTAAATGGGATATTTACTGCAAAGGGCTCTGGCCATTACACTTACGTTAGCTATCGTAGAGGGATTGTTTATATCCTTAATAACCTCTGATATCATATTGGCTATCTCGTCCATTTCAGCAATACCCATCCCCCTTGTGGTTACGGATGGAGCCCCAATCCTTATGCCACTCGTTATAGATGGCGGTTTATCATCGTAAGGAATCGCATTTTTATTTACAGTAATACCAGCATTATCGAGCGACTCTTCTGCCTCTCTCCCCGTAACATTCATATTACTCAAATCTACAAGCATAAGGTGGTTATCTGTACCGCCGGATATTATCTTAAAACCATGTTTTGTAAGCCCTGATGCAAGTCTCTTTGCATTGCTTATTATCCCTTTCTGATATTCCTTGAACCCCTGTGTCGAGGCCTCTTTAAATGCTACTGCCTTTGCTGCAATCACATGAACAAGGGGACCCCCTTGGATTCCGGGAAAGATCATTCTGTCAATGGCTTTCGCGTATTCTGCCTTGCACATGATTATTCCACCCCTTGGGCCCCTCAGGGTTTTATGAGTTGTAGCTGTAGCAAAGTCTACATGTGGAAATGGCGTCGGGTGCTCCCCGGCGATAATCAATCCAGCAATGTGAGCTATATCGGCAAGGATGTAAGCGCCTACTTCTTTCGCTATCTCTGAAAATGCCTCGAAATCGAGTACCCTTGAATACGCGCTCGCACCTACTATTATCATTTTGGGTTTATACTGCTCTGCAAGGTCTTTCACCTCTCCCATATCTATATAGCCGGTCTCTTTATTAACCCCATAGAATACTGTTTTATATAGCTTGCCTGTAAAGTTAACCGAAGCGCCGTGTGACAGATGCCCACCATGAGCCAGACTCATTCCCATGATAGTATCTTCCGGTTTTAAAAAAGAGAAATAAACAGCCATGTTTGCCTGGCTGCCTGAATGAGGCTGAACATTTACATGCTCCGCCTTAAACAACTCTTTTGCCCTCTCTATGGCGAGTCTTTCGACGATGTCAGCATATTCACAACCACCGTAATATCGCCTGCCGGGATAGCCTTCTGCATACTTGTTTGTCAATACTGAGCCTTGCGCCTCGATCACAGCACGGCTCGCATAATTTTCAGATGCAATTAAGAGGATTTTATTCTGCTCCCTTGCAATCTCTCTGCAAATTACTTCGTATATTTCGGGGTCTGTCTCTTTTAAATACTCAATATTCATCGGCCGCTCTCGGTATAATATTCATCATGTCTGATTACACAGATTAACGAGACATCCCGAGCTTTACTCTATGGTCTCTTTTAGTCTTTTCTTCAACAATGGCTATTTTATTTATTCTATCAAGATGTCTCCCACCTTCAAAAGGTGTAGTCATCCATGTGCGGACTATCTCTTTTGCGAGATCTTTCCCAATTATTCTACCGCCAAGGACTAAGATATTTGCATCATTATGGAGTCTCGACATCTTTGCCGACAAAAGCTCGTTGCAGAGAGAGGCACGAATATTAGGAAATTTGTTGGCAACAATAGACATGCCTATTCCCGTGCCACAAACAAGAATTCCCCTGTCAGCATTTCCTGCTGAGACTGCATCTGAAACCTTCTCTCCAAAATCTGGATAGTCGACGGCTTGCGCAGTATCACTGCCGTAGTCAACATATTCATGGCCTAACTCTCTCAGAATTGGAGTTATTTCTGTCTTTATTTCGAGACCTGCATGATCAGAACCAATTGCGATGAGCACTAATCCCCCGATTTTTAAGTAAGGGCCTTGCTCACTTCATACAATTCTACCCGCTCAGAACGACAAAGAACCTTAAATAATAATATAGATTCCTTTGCAGTAGAGTTAAGAGCTCCGTAACTACTCAGGTAGATTAGACCGAAGGGGCTTAGGCTGAAGGTATGAAGAGAAAGCACTGAATACCTTGATTCGGTCATTACGAAATTCCTAAAAGCCTTCAGCCTTCAGTCTATCTGCCTGCGTAGTTACAGAGTGCCAGTCATTAATAATTGTTAACTCGCCAGCTCAAGCACGAAAAACCTTATTTAACTCACTTAACTCAATCTTACCCAATTGGATGAATATTTTATAAAAAATACTCGGCTGAAGTCAAATGCACGAATTGCCTCCCCTTCTGGGATAGGGAAGTTCTTATCTGAAATGCTATACTACTTTCAGTTTTCAGATGTCAGTTATGGAGTGAACTAAAGAGATCGGGATCATTTGATTTAAAACATTTCGGGACAGAGGAGCTTGAAGGATATGAGGGCAATCGTTGTTATTGTCGGAAGACCGAATGTAGGGAAATCAACACTATTTAACCGTATGATAAAGACAGGCGCTAACCGTACAAAGCTTACTGCTATCGTAGAAAGCACACCTGGAGTTACCAGGGACAGAAACTATGGCGAGGCGGAATGGGAAGGAAAGGGGTTTGCAATAGTTGATACAGGCGGGTTCTATACTGAAGGGATTGATCGCGGGGGTGCAGAGGTAGCCCGTCAGGTAACAGAACATGCCATGTTTGCTATTGAAGAGGCAGATTTAATAATCCATCTCCTTGATGGTAGGGGAGGACTTAATCCAACAGATATGGAATTAGCAAATATCCTGAGGGAGTCGGGCAAAGAGGTCTTATGGGTCGCAAATAAGATTGATACACCAGCAAGGGAAGTCGGTGTAGCAGAGTTTTACCGCATTGGCGCAGATGAAATTATGCCTTTATCTGCAATAACGGGGCTCGGCTTTGATGAGGTAATGGACAAGATTATCACAGTCCTCTCACCCCGTATCGCTGCATGGGAAGGCGTCTTGATGAAGACTCCGGATGGCATTCCAAACATTGCTGTTATTGGAAGACCAAATGTAGGGAAATCAACGCTGATAAATTCCCTCTTAGGGAAAAAGAGGCATATAGTCAGTCCGGTTCCGGGCACTACAAGGGACTCGATTGATTCTATCGGCACTTATTACGGAAAAAAGTATCTATTAATTGATACCGCCGGGGTACGACAGAAAAGCAAAATATACTCCATCGAAAGGTTCTCTGTCGTCAGGGCAATCAGGAGCATAGAAAGGGCTGATGTTGTTATCATTGTCCTCGATGTAACCGATGGCATAGTTGAGCAAGATCAAAAAATAGCAGGTATTGTAAATGAATGCGGCAAGGGCGCAATATTCCTTTTAAACAAGTGGGACCTCGTAGAAGAGCCTGATCTAAAATATAAAAAGATTACGCAGGAGCTAAAAGACAAAATGTGGTTTATGAATTATGTGCCATACGCCACTACATCTGGCCTTGAGAAAAAGAGGATTACTAAAATATTCCCTATGATAGATGAAATAATTACTGAAAGAAGAAAAAGGATATCAACCAACGAGCTTAACAAATTCCTCTCAAATGTTATCTCTGCAATACATTTTCCAGCATATAGAGGGAGGAAGGTGAAGTTTTCTTATATTACACAGGTTGGAGTAGCGCCTCCAGCCTTTGTAATATTTGCAAATCATCCCTCTGCACTCAAAAGAGGGCATATCAGATCTATAGAAAGGGCTATAAGAAAAGAATACTCCTTCAAAGGCACTCCAATAAGAATTTATCCGAAAAAAAAAATGAGGTGGCACATGCAGCCAGTGAAGACCCCACCTGCTTTTCCTGCCCAGGGAGAGACATCCTAATGTCTGATTACATAGATTCACCCCTTTAGAAGTATTCATTTCTAACGGGGTTAAAAGGCAGATTACAGAGATTTCTGAAAAACCCAGAAATCTCTGATAAACAGGAATAGTATAGAAAGTCTGGGAAAAGCGAAAAAAATGGCGAAAAGCACCAATAATCCAGAATATTCTGCTGTAACTGCCCTTGCTTTCAGATGCTCTTTGCAGATATATTAGCACTCACATGAAACGAGTGCTAACAAAAATAGGTTTATGACGAAATGTTGGAATTAATAAAACGATGGGTAGTGGCGACTTTAGTCGTCTGCTAAAAATAAATAAAAAGGAGGGGAATGCATGAAAATCAAACCACTTAAGGACAAGTTAGTAGTGAAGTACTCGGAAGAGGAGACAGAGAAGACCGCAGGCGGCATTTATGTGCCGGATGTAGCAAAAGAAAAGCCTCAAAAGGGCGGAGTAGAAGCTATTGGCTCTGAGGTCAAGGATGTAAAGGTAGGAGATAGTGTGATTTTTGACAAGTATGCGGGGTCGAAGATCACAGTTGATGAAACGGAGTATTTAATCATCAAAGAAGAAGACATTCTGGGGATTATTGAATAAAGAGATGTCTAAGCAGGGATTAAAAATAGACCGCAGACTATAGATTAAAATACAGACATCAGACACTAGGGCTTAAAGAGGGAAAATAGAGGGTAGAGAATAGAAAAATCTTTTAGCTCTAAGGTCTGATGTCCGATGTTTGATGTCTGGTGTGTGATCTAATAAAATTTATGTAATTAGGTATAATGAATATTATACCAGGAGGAGGAAAAGTATGGCAGCAAAACAGTTGATATTTGATGAATCAGCAAGACAGGCAATTCTGAGGGGTGTTAGCACCTTAACAGATGCGGTAAAGGCGACCCTCGGGCCAAGAGGTAGAAATGTAGTAATAGATAGGAAGTTCGGTGCGCCAACCATTACGAAGGACGGTGTGACTGTCGCGAAGGAAATAGAGCTAAAAGACCCTTATGAAAACATGGGGGCTCAGATGCTCAGGGAAGTTGCGTCCAAGGCCTCTGATGTAGCGGGTGATGGCACAACAACCGCTACAGTTCTTGCCCATGCCATTTATAGGGAAGGTATGAGGCATGTAACCGCTGGCGCTAATGCTATCGATGTAAAAAGAGGCATTGATAAAGCAATAAGCGTCGTTGTAGATGAGCTGGGAAAGATGTCTAAGTCAGTTGCTGGCAAGAAGGAGATAGCTCAGGTCGGGACAGTTTCATCAAATAATGACCATGCCATTGGTGAAATTATTGCAGATGCAATGGATAAGGTCGGCAAGGACGGCGTGATAACCGTAGAAGAGGCGAAGAGCATGGAAACAGCCCTTGATATCGTTGAGGGCATGCAGTTTGATAGGGGTTATATCTCGCCATATTTTATTACAAACTCTGACAGGATGGAGTGCGTCCTTGAGGATGTCTTTATTCTCATCCATGACAAAAAAATTAGCAGCATGAAGGACATGCTCCCAATTCTGGAACAGACAGCAAAGATGGGCAAACCACTCCTGATAATAGCAGAAGAGGTGGAAGGTGAAGCACTTGCAACATTAGTTGTCAATAAACTGCGCGGTACTCTCCAGATTTGTGCAGTAAAGGCGCCAGGATTCGGCGATAGAAGAAAGGCAATGCTGGAGGATGTAGCTGTTCTCACAGGCGGTACCGTTATATCCGAGGATATAGGTCTAAAGCTCGAAAATATCAAAATCAATGACCTCGGTAAGGCAAGAAAGGTAACAATAGACAAAGACAACACCACGATAGTTGAGGGAGCCGGGGACCACGCAGCGATCCAGGGAAGGGCAAAGCAGATTAGGGCTCAGATAGAAGAGACCACCTCTGATTATGACAAAGAAAAGCTCCAGGAGAGGCTCGCAAAGCTAGTTGGTGGAGTTGCAGTCATAAATGTCGGTGCAGCAACTGAGCCCGAGATGAAAGAGAAAAAGGCAAGGGTTGAAGATGCCCTTCATGCTACAAGGGCAGCAGTTGAAGAAGGTATCGTCCCAGGTGGTGGAGTTGCATTTATCAGGTGCATTGAATCGTTGGACAAAATAACACTAGAGCATGACATGCAGCTCGGAGTAACTATTACAAAGAAGGCATTAGAAGAGCCGATAAGGATGATTGTTCAGAATGCAGGGATAGAGAGCTCCATTGTTGTCGAAAAAGTAAAGGGATCAAAGAGCATCAACTATGGGTTCGACGCTTACAAAGAGGAATATACAGAGATGCCGGACGCGGGCATTATAGACCCCACAAAGGTCACAAGGGTAGCGATTCAGAATGCAGCATCCATTGCTGGATTAATGCTTACCACAGAGGTAATGATTGCGGAAATACCAGAAGAAGATAAAAAGACGCCACCAATGCCAGGCGGTGGTGGAATGGGCGGTGGAATGGAAGGAATGTATTAATCAGTCATCGCTGATAAGTTAAATAATGAGGACGGCCATAAATGGCCGTCCTCATTAAACACCTTTAAAGATGTGTCCTAATTTCTTTTTCTTGGTCTTTAAGTAACTGATATTTTTGTCGTGAGGCTCGATCTCTATTGGCACCCTTTCAACAACCTTAAGTCCATGTCCTTCTATTCCTATTACTTTTTTAGGATTATTTGTCATGAGTCTCATCCTTTTCACTCCAAGATCAACGAGTATCTGTGCGCCGATCCCGTAGTCTCTGAGGTCTGGCTTGAACCCAAGATGTATATTGGCCTCTACCGTATCGAGGCCGTTGTCTTGAAGCCCATATGTCTTTAATTTATTAACAAGGCCGATTCCCCTTCCTTCCTGACGCATATACACAATAACACCATTGCCTTCTTTCTCTATCATCTCCATTGCCCCATGTAGCTGATCGCCGCAGTCACATCGCTTTGAACCAAAGACATCACCTGTAAGGCATTCAGAATGCACCCTCACAAGGACATTATCTCTGGATTTAATCTCCCCTTTTACAAGAGCTAAATGGATATCGGGAGTGACGCTATTAGCATATGCTATAGCTGCAAAATCACCACCATGCTCCGTGGGTATTTGAACAGTAACAAGCTGTTTTACGAATTTTTCGGTTCTCATCCGGTATTGGATAAGATCCTTGATTGTTATGACTTTTATGTCATGTTTTTTCGAAAATTCCATTAATTGTGGCACCCTTGCCATTGTTCCATCATCATTCATTATCTCGCATATGACACCTGCAGGGTATAACCCAGCAAGCCTGGCGAGGTCGACAGATCCTTCGGTCTGCCCTGCCCTCTGCAATGTGCCGCCTGGCTTTGCCCGTAGTGGGAAAACATGGCCTGGCATTGCAATGTCTTCTGGTTTAGTCGCAGAATTTATGGCAGTAAGTATTGTAACTGCCCTGTCATGAGCAGATATTCCTGTTGTAACTCCTTTTTTAGCCTCTATCGATACAGTAAAGGCGGTGCCGAAGGTGGATGTGTTTTCGTTGGTCATCATTGGTAGTTTTAATTCCTCGACCCGGCTTGGCGTAATGGACAGACAAATAAGTCCTCTTCCATATTTTGCCATAAAATTTATTGCCTCTGGGGTGACCTTTTCCGCAGCCATGCAGAGATCCCCTTCGTTTTCTCTCTCTTCATCATCCACAAGGATGACCATCTTGCCTTTTGCTATCTCCTCAATTGCATCTTCTACTGCACTAAACCTATATTCTTCCATATAACCCTCCTTATAATGAGCTGCGAGCTGCTAGCCGTGAGCTGCTAGCCGTGAGCTGCTTACTGCTTACTGCTAGCTGCTTTTCTGTTTTTCTGTTTTTCACGCCTCCTTTAATTTTTATTGCGCCCAATTGAGTATAAAGTCACGAGCGTATCTGAAGTCCAGCCGTAAGGCTGAACTTGGGCGAAGGTGCGAA
>JAJOKM010000172.1:0-20137 GCA_021129835.1 Thermodesulfovibrionales bacterium
GATTGCTTCACTTCGTTCGCAATGACAAGTGAAGAGCAATAACAAAAAAGTATTTACAGAAGGAATTATATCATTACCTTCCATGAAAATCTATACACCTGGTAAAAACAAGATATTTGACTTGAGGGCAAAACAACCGTTATCCTAAAGGAACCGTTTTTTGATGCCAATTTGATTTTTTGATTACTAATTACTAATTATGCTATAAAATATAGGCGAGAGTTCAAGAACGAGAAATGGAGACCAATGCTGAACCGGAGGTTTAGTTCTATTGAATGACAAATTACACCGATTAAGTATACTGAATATTATGCCAGGGAGGTAAGATGAAGGAGATGAGGTTTCAGAAAAGGAAGTTTTGTAGGTTTTGTGCTGATAAAATACCGCTTATAGATTATAAAGACGCAAAGACATTGAAGCATTACATAACAGAACGGGGAAGAATACTTTCGCGAAAAGTGACAGGCGTATGCTCTCAGCATCAAGGGAAGTTGACTATCGCAATAAAGAGGGCAAGAAATATAGCGCTTATTCCATTCATGGAAAAGTAACCATTCACGGTTTACAGTTATCGGTTTACGGTTGAAAAGCTGTGAACTGTGAACCGACACCCGTGAACGGTTACATGGGGAGATAGCATGAGAGTACCTAAAAGTTGGGTGCCTTCCATAGCAAAACGGATTGCAGGTAATCTTGTCGATAAAGGGCTCATAGAAACACCTGCCTCGGCCAGAGACCTGATAACGGAGACAGAAAGATTGCTTCTGGATGAGTTAATGGTTGAAGAACGGCTTAATGAAGAGGTGCGTCAACTATTGAAAAAGCACGAGCTTGATATAGCAAAAGGTGGGCTTGATTACAGAAAGCTCTTTGATATGACAAAGCGTAAAATAGTGAAAGAGAAAGATATCATATTGTAATGCTTTCTGACGATAAAATAGCCCGCTTAACAGATGTTGTGCTCAGAGGACTAATAGATAAGAGGCTAATATCCATTAAAGAGGCGGATAGTTTAGTTAGAAGGGAGATAAAAAGAACCATAGTGAAGGAGTTGAAGATAGGCGAGGAGATCGATATTGTTGTGAGGAAGAAACTCCAATCTTTCTCGAGGAACCTTGTAGAAGGGAGCCCTGAGTGGAGAGTGCTCTATAAGAAGTTTTTTGAAGAAGAGGAAGTGAAGAGAGGAAAGAGATAGCATTGTTTGCTGCAGACTTTACAGAAGAAGAGATAAAAAGGGAGAAGGGCGTTGCCCGAGAGCTCCGAAAAAGCAGTTGGTGGAAAAGGAGATGTTCAGAAGGCAGATGTTACTATTGTAATTCAAAGGTGCACCCGAGGGATCTTACGATGGACCATGTTGTGCCTCTTATTCGTGGTGGTAAATCGACAAAAGGCAATGTAGTTGCGTCCTGTAAGGAGTGTAACACCAAAAAGGGATATCTGCTTCATTTCGAGTGGGATAAAGAAAAAAGTTCCAAGAAATCCTGAATCCGCAAAATATTCTATATGGAAGAGATTTTAACCTCATTTATCTTGCCGCCAGGAATATTTGTTCTTTTTTTAGCATTGCTTGGCGCATGGCTTCTGCTAAAGAAGCAGTGGAAGACGAGCATTTGCAGTATCCTAATCGGCGCCTTTATATGGATACTCTCTACCTCCCCTATCTCAGATGCTCTGCTTAAGGGGCTTGAATTTGACTTTAAAATACCAAAGGACCCAGCCGGAGATGTGATAATCTTATTAGGAGGCGGCATACATAGTGGCGCCGCTGACCTGTCAGGTATTGGCGCTCCTGTAGATGCAATGCTCGCGAGGGTTATTACTGCTGTGAGACTCCATGAAACGCTCAATATACCCATTATAGTCTCTGGCGGAGCAGCCGTCGAGGGCGAAAAGAGCGAGGCATTTGTCGTAAAACGTATTCTTGTTGACCTCGAAGTTCCTGCATATTATGTAATTATGGAAGACAGAAGCAGTAATACCATGGAAAATGCAATATTTACGCAGAAAATTTGCATTGAATATAATTATAAATTCCCGATATTGGTCACAAGCGCCTTCCATATGAGACGCGCGGTGTGGAGTTTTGAGAGGGTTGAGATGAGTGTCTTGCCTTTTCCTGCAGGTTTCAAGACATGGGAAGCCATGAGATATGATTGGAGAGATTACTTGCCGAGTTCATCAAGTTTAAGAAATTCCTCTATCGCCATACGTGAATATTTAGGATTACTCTTTTATAGACTCGCTTACTAAGCGCTTTGATTCGAAAATACGGTTATAAGCTTTAGGCACTTAAAATACTTTAGGCACTAGATGTGAAGATGAGAAGGGGGAGCTTCGCTACCTTTTAAATACTTTAGGCACTTTAAATACTTTAGGCACTTTAAATACTTTAGGCACTTTAATATTATGATGCTCTGCGTTAATGTTGACCATGTTGCTACTGTAAGGGAGGCGAGGAAGACCTTCGAACCTGACCCCGTAGTGGCGGCAACGCTTGCCATTTTGGGTGGCGCTGATGGCATTACTGTCCATCTAAGAGAAGATAGACGGCATATCAATGATAGAGATTTGCGGCTTTTAAGGGGGGTTGTGCCGCATGAGCTGAACCTCGAAATGGCGGCAACGGAAGAGATGATCCGCATCGCTACTGATGTAAAGCCTGATATGGTTACCCTTGTCCCGGAAAAGAGAGAAGAGCTTACTACCGAAGGTGGCATGGATATGCTGGCACAAAAGGAACACCTCAGAAAAGCGGTCAAGAAAATTAATGATGCAGGCATTCCTGTGAGTCTCTTTATCAATCCTGAGATAATAGATGTCGATGTATCAAAGGAGATAGGAGCTGATATGGTCGAAATTCATACCGGGTTTTACTCTAACCTAAGGGGCAAAAAACAAGAGGGCGAATTGCATAGAATCATAAACGCCGTAAAGTTCGCCAACAAGGTGGGATTAATGACTAATGCAGGACATGGTCTGAATTACTTTAATATAAAAGGCATCGCCTCTATAGAAGGGATCAGGGGACTGTATATTGGCCACAGCATTATATCGAGGGCCGTCCTCAGCGGCATAGAAAAGGCAGTAATGGAGATGAAGGATTTAATTCATAAGGCATCATTGGGCAAAAGAGCGATCGAATACCCATCTGCCCTAATGCAAAAGTTATGATTTGCGGTATTGGCACTGATATTGTTGAAATAAAGAGATTAAAAAATGTGGTCGACAAATGGGGAAGTCATTTCCTAAAGAGGGTATTTACTGCGGGCGAAATATCATTCTGCTACAAAAAGAGAGACCCATTCCCTCACATTGCAGCAAGGTTTGCTGCAAAAGAGGCAATGATTAAGGCATTAGGTGGGTTAAGAGACAAAAAAGAGGAGGCAGGAGGCAGTCCATCTTCAGCCTTCGGTCCTTTGCCTTCAGCCCTAAACCCGTTACTTGATATTCGATGCTCGTTGTTCGACATCGAAATACTAAACCAGCCAAATGGAAAACCATTTATTGGTCTAAGGAAGCTGCAACAAGATCATCCATGGACAACTGCATTTGTTGTTCACCTGTCTATGTCACATGAACAAGCTTACGCCGTGGCAATAGTCATACTTGAAAGAAGAGGGGAATAAAAGATATACTCTTACGCTCATGTATCGAAAATGGTTACACAGAATGATTACACAGATTCTAATCAGGTATAATGAAGATTATACCAAGGGGTCTTTGTGAATATTATTGTCTGCATAAAGCAAGTTCCTAACACAGAAGAGATAAAGATAGATACTGAGACAAACACACTCATGAGGGAGGGTGTTTCGAGCATTATAAATCCATATGATCTGCACTCCATAGAGGCTGCGCTCCAGATAAGGGAAAAAATGGGCGGGACGGTCATCGCTATTACAATGGGGCCTCCACAGGCTGAAGATGCCTTGAGAGCGGCAATATCTATGGGCGTAGATGATGTGAGGCTTATTTCTGACAGGGCCTTTGCTGGCGCTGATACATTGTCAACATCATATACACTCTGCAAAGCTATAGAAAAACTCAGATATGACATAATCTTCTGTGGAAAGCAGGCAATAGACGGAGACACCGCACAGGTAGGGCCTGAAGTTGCTGAATTTCTGAATATCCCTCATATAGCATATGTCAAAAAGATAGATAATATTACGACTGAATCCATAAAGGTTCATAGATTGTTGGATGATGGGTATGATGTAGTCGAGTCATCACTCCCTGTCTTATTAACAGTCGTAAGGGAGCTTAATCTCCCAAGACTCCCTTCTTTGAAGGGGAAAATGACCGCAAAGAAGGCCGTAGTAGTAAAAATGGATTTAAATGCCATAGGGGCAGAAGAAAAGGATGTAGGGCTGAAGGGTTCTCCAACCAAGGTTAAAGACATATTTAGTATAAAGGCAAAGACTGATAGAAGAATGCTTCAGGGAAACATAGAAGAACAGGTAGATATCCTTGTCCAGGAATTATTTAGCCAATAAGGGACAGCTTAAATGCGCACGGTCGTCAAGGTAGAGCGTTGCAGACCTCCAGACACTTCTGAGTATAAAGGTGTCTGGGTCTTTGTAGAGCAAAGAGATGGCAGCATTTCGTCTGTCGCATACGAACTTCTTGGAGCTGGCAGAAGGCTCGCAAATGAATTAAAGACTCATCTGTCTGCTGTCTTATTTAGTTCCACCGAAGATGAGGCAGAGGAACTTATCAACTGGGGGGCTGACAAGGTATATCATTGCAGTAGCCCCATCTTTAAAGACTTCAACGACGAGCCTTATTCACAACTCCTTTTTAACCTGATAGAATTGCATAAACCTGAAGTCGTCCTTGCAGGAGCAACCCCAATAGGGCGTTCATTTATCCCGAGGGTTGCAGCAAGATTAAAGACAGGACTAACCGCAGACTGCACGACATTAGAGATAGATAAAGGCAATTTGCTGCAGATCAAGCCTGCCTTTGGGGGAAATATAATGGCTACCATCCTCTGCCCAGATCATAGGCCACAAATAGCAACAGTAAGGCCAGGGGCAATGAAAAGGGGGGAATATAGTCTAGATAGAAAAGGAGAAATTATCCCCGTATCGGCAGGAAATTTAGCCTGCAGGACAAGAGTTGTCGCGACGATAAAAGAGGTATCTAAATGTATGGTAAATCTTCAGGAGGCAGATGTCATAGTTGCTGGCGGAAGGGGTCTTGGTGACGCAAAGGGATTCAAAATAATCGAGGAACTGGCACGACTGTTAGGTGGCGTTGTTGGCGCATCGAGGGCTGCAGTAGATGAAGGGTGGATCCCTTACAACCGACAGGTAGGTCAGACAGGCAAGACAGTCTGCCCAAAGGTATATATAGCCTGCGGGATATCAGGTGCGGCTCAGCACCTCGTTGGAATGCAGTCATCTGATATAATCATTGTCATAAATAAAAATCCAGATGCCACTATATTCGATGTGGCAACCCACGGAATAGTTGGAGATGTCTACAAGGTTGTTCCCCTGTTAATTAAGAAGCTTAAAGAGGCAAAAGTAGAGTGAGTATCTGTTTTGTATTTCCTGGGCAGGGTTCTCAGCATGTGGGAATGGGGAAGGACCTTTATGATAATTTTAAAGAGGTAAAAAGACTCTATAACGACGCATCAGAGACGCTCCAATATGATGTAGCAGACTTGAGTTTTAGTGGTCCTGCTGCTGAATTAAATAAGACATTCAGGACACAGCCGTGCCTCCTTGTGGCAGGCATGGCTGCATATAGTGCCTTAATCCTAAAGGGAATAAAACCCTCTGTTGTTGCCGGTCACAGCCTCGGTGAGTATTCCGCTCTTGTTGCGGCAGGAAGCATCTCCTTTAGAGAGGCAGTGAGGATAACAGAAGTCAGAGGCAAGATAATGCAAGAGGCAGTACCGGAAGGAAATGGCCTCATGGCGGCTGTCATCGGACTCGATAGAGGAGATATAGATGAGATTTGTAGCGCCATAAAAACAGGTTATGCGTCTGCTGCAAATTACAATTGCCCTAAACAGATAGTAATATCAGGCGAAAGGGTTGCCGTTGAAGAGGCCATGAACAGGGCAATGGAGTCAGGGGCAAAACGAACTCTCCCCCTTGCTGTAAGCATCCCCTCCCATTGTGCATTAATGAAAGGCGCGGGAAAGGAACTCGAAGAGGCATTAAAAGAGATTACAGTAAAAAATGCCGATATAGCATTTGTGAACAACACAGACGCAAGATTTGTCTCTATCGCGGAAGAAATAAGGAGATCCCTTGTGAGACAGATGAGCCAGTCGGTTTTGTGGGAGGACTGCATAAAGACCATTGTTAGGTCGGGGGTCGATACCTTTATCGAAGTCGGCCCTGGCAAGGCGCTTTCGGGATTAATTAGGAAGATAGCGCCTTCTGCAACGATATTTAGTGTAGAGGATACAGAGACATTAAATAAAACGATTTCAGCAATAAGAGGATGAATGGCTCTTTTTTATCGAAATTATAGGAGGAGGCTGTATGGAGAAGACATTGGCCATCATCAAACCCGATGGGGTAAAGAAAAATATAATAGGAGAGATAATCAGCAGATTTGAAAAGAATGGTCTAATGGTCTCTGCGATAAAGAAGATTACGCTCTCAAAGGAAGAGGCAAAGGACTTTTATATTGTGCATGAAGAGAGGCCTTTTTATGAAAGCCTCTCTGATTTTATGTCAGAAGGGCCTATAGTCGTTGTAGTTCTCGAAGGAGAAAACGCTATAACAAAAACCAGGAAAATTATAGGAGCAACTAACCCCGCAGATGCGGACCCGTCAACAATAAGAAGAGACTTTGCAGAGAGCATTGAGAGAAATATTGTCCACGGATCAGATTCTCCTGAATCAGCAGCTTTTGAGATATCATACTTCTTTTCAGAAATGGAGATCAGGCATTAAAACCCTAACAGGCCGTGAATAGACATAACTATACCTTCGCAGCAATCTTCCCTTTAATTACGGTTATGGATTATGGTATTTTATCAGAATACATATTGAAGAAAAAGAGACGATATGTCTGTGTAATCAAGAGATTGCTGGGTTTTTCAGCAATCACTATGTAATCAGGCATAAGTAAAGATTACACCAGGAGGTAAACATGAAGTTTGATGTGGTAATAGCAGTAGTGCCATATGATAAGGAGTGCAAAGTTATAGAAGCAGCAAAAGAGGTTGGCGCTACTGGCGCTACAATTCTCTCTGCCCATGGAACGGGCATCAAAGAGGCAAAGACCTTTTTTGGTTTAACACTCGAACTAAAGCAATCTCTGCTGGTAACACTGGTTGAACACCATATTACACAACAGGTTATGAAGTCTATTTATGATAATCTCGATATGAAGACACCTGGCAATGGCATCGCTTTTTCTTTTCCGGTAAAATCTGTTATAGGGCTCGAAAGCCAGCTCTCAGCCATCAAACAGGAAGTCGCAAAGATATATTTCTAATGTGGGTAAGAATAAAAATACCAGAGGAGGAAGCCTTATGCTGACTGTAGGCGAATTAATGAGAAGAGATGTCGTAACTATATCCGCAGTTGCTACCATCAGAGATGCCTTTGTCGAGATGAAAAAAAAGAGGGTGAGGCTATTAGTAACTGAAAAACGCTATCCATTAGATGCTTACGGGATTATCACATTTGCCGAGATAGCAAAGGCACTCGTAGTTGAGGGTGGGAATATGGATATATTGAATGTATTTGATATCGCATCAAAACCGGCAGTGCAGGTCTCTGAGAATCTGGGTGTTAAATATGCTGTAAAGCTTATGATAAACCTCGGTCTTAGATGCATCCTCGTTGTTGACAACAATGACCTAAAAGGGATTCTAACCTTTTCGGATGCGGTCTCCTATTTAGTGGAGAGCACTGAAAAAGAGAAGAAATAGAGTTGGCCCGTTGACTCCATTACATTAAGAAAAAATAAATCAGCGTGATCAGAAAAAATATAAAGACTGTCCAGAAGACCGTTGGGCCGATAGTCCAGTGCTTACGCAGATCGTGAGGATACCTTTCTCTTTTCTTTTCTATTTCATGCTCAATTTCTACCCTTTTCTCATGGCCACTAAGTGACAAAAGGGCTGTCTCTGATGTAATTTTAAGGAAAGTTGCCGGGTCTTTGCTTAGCCAGATTGCAGATGAAGGAATTATTTCAAAGGCAACCCGAGTAATCTTTGCTCCCACCCAAGCCAGCGGATTATTCAAAAACCACATAAACGCCATGGCTCCTTTCCTATAAAACAGATCTGTATCCAGGAAAATATATGGTTTGCTCCTAAGATACTTTAAAAGCATAAAGAAACCTAATGCTGTAAAGAACAGAAATTGCATTTTCCATACGATCTTTTCGGCAGTAAAAGGAACATAGACCGATTCAAACGGCAGCAAGGCATAAAGGATATCGGGATATATGCCGATAAAAATACATAAAAAGGATGCAATCCCCATCGCTATAAGCATATTGATGGGCGGCTCTTTAGTCCTTATGCCTGAATCTTCGCCAAACCATGCAAAATATGCAAGTTTCAGCCCTATAGAGAGCCATGTCCCTGACGAAGCGATCGAAAACAGTAACCAGATGGGAGTTAAATCCTCCTTGGCGGCAGCTGTAACTATCAGCGATTTACTCACAAAGCCGGAAAATAAGGGAAATCCCGAGATAGATAATGCGCCTACCATGAATAAAATAAGGGTAATTGGCATAGTCTTATAGAGTCCGCCAAGGTCTGAGAGCTTGCTCTTGCCGGTCATATAGAGAACAGCGCCTGCCCCCATAAAAAGGAGTCCCTTATAAAGTATATGCGCAAAGGCATGGGCTGCTGATCCATCAAGGGCTAAAGCGGTTCCTATCCCAACGCCTGCAACCATAAATCCTACCTGGCTTATTATATGATAAGCCAGTAGTCTCCTTATGTCATTTGCGAGCACAGCGAATATAACACCATAAAGTGTCATAATGGCCCCTGCCCAGGCTAACAGCTCTGTGTCGGGGAAGGCCCTTATCAGCGCATACACAGCAGTCTTGGTGGTGAAAGCAGACAGGAATACCGCTCCTGTGACTGTAGCCTCCGGATAGGCATCGGAAAGCCATGCTGAAAAAGGAGGGACAGCAGCGTTCAGTATAAATCCAATTAAGATAAGATATGAGGAGAGCCCGGTTAACTCCATAAGGTTGAATGCGATACAGCCAGTTTCAGCAACATGCATAATGATTCCCATTAAGAGGGCGAGTCCTCCGAGTATGTGGATTACTATATATCGGAAACCTGCATTATAGGATGCCTTTGTCTTTCGTGCCCAGATGAGATAAGTGGAAGATAGGGCCATGATCTCCCAGAAGATAAAAAATGTAATAAGATCACCTGCAAAGACAACGCCAAGGGAACTGCCTATATATAGGGATGCCGCGATATGCTCTCCAAATCCTTTCAAATGAATGGCATAGACAAACCCTATAAATGCCATTATCACAAAGATATGCCCAAATATCATGCTTACTTTGTCAACCCTGAGGAGGATTAGCTCATAGTCTATAAATTTCAGGATAAAACCAGTGCCTTCTGGCAAATTAAGCAGGCTGAGATAGGCTAATATAGGCAAAAGCAGTAGATATGCCTGCCGCACCCTTCCTTTAAGCAGAGGTAGTAGGATAGCTCCAAAGATAAAGACAAATCCTGGCGGAATTAAATCAATCATAATAGTCTTCTTTTCTCCTTAACAACCATTTATGTCCCAGCGCTTTAGCTATAACGATGATGAGTATACAAGAGATGAATCCGAATAAGGCGTAAAATGCAGGCACATACATCCCCAAAAAGAGGGCAGGGGGTATAAGAAAGCCCACGATAAAAACTACAACAAGGCTGATATAAAAAATTATTTTTAGTATTTTTATGTTTTTAGGCTTATCAAAAAAATCTGGTTCTTTTTTCATTTTCAGCTTCCTCCTATTGCGGTTAGTGCGGTCATCTTTGCGAGGTCTAAAAAGACCGATGGCACAAAAAATAATACTAGAGTTCCAATGCCTGTAAGCGCCAGCGGCACTACCATAAAGACTGGCGCTTCTTTCAGTGAAGTGCGATAAGTGACATGAGATGAGTCTTTATCTGTTAATGCGTCACTTATTACTGGTGATTTGGCACTCTCTTTAAAAAACGCGGCATACACTATCGGCAGAAAATAACAGGAATTAAGTATTGTGCTCGCTACTATTACAATAATAATGGGAAGCTGCCCCGCCTCTAAAGAACCAAAAACGATATACCACTTGCTCAGAAAACCCCCGAGTGGAGGGATGCCTATCATAGAGAGGGCGCCCAGTGTAAAGGCTGCCATAGTGAACGGCATCTGCCTGCCTATTCCGTTAAGCTGGCTTATTTCTGTCTTACGGGTAGCAACATATATTGCGCCTGCTGCAAAGAAGAGGGTTATCTTTCCGAAGCCATGCAGCACAATATGCAGAACACCTCCTGTAATACCTGATTGTGTGAGAAGCGCAATGCCCAATATAACATAGGAGAGCTGGCTTACTGTGGAGTATGCAAGCCGTGCCTTTAAGTTATCCTGTCTGAGGGCCATAATAGAGGCTGCGATAAGAGTGAAAGAGGCTACATAGATAAAGACTGTGCCTATACCGAGTTGAAACAGGAGGTCAACTCCGAATATATGGAGAATGACTTTTGCAACGACAAAGACTCCTGTCTTTACGACTGCAACAGCATGCAGAAGGGCGCTCACAGGTGTTGGCGCAACCATTGCTGCCGGAAGCCATGAGTGAAAAGGCATCATAGCTGCCTTTGCAATGCCGGCTATAAAGAGCACGAAAATAATGATTAATAATACATCTGTCCCCTCTCCAGCAAGTATTCCCTGAGTGTCAAAATTGAGCGTTCCCGCTGTAAGATAAGTCAAAAATATGGCAGGAAGCATAAAGGCTAGCGAGGCGCCTAAGAGGTATACCACATATTTCAGTGCGCCTTTCATTGCCGTTGTCGTCTCTTTATGGGCAACGAGTGGATATGTACAGAGAGTAATTACTTCATAAAAGAGAAATGTCGTAAACATATTTGCAGAGAATGCAACACCTACGGTCGCAAAGAGCGAAATCGCAAAACATATGTAATACCTTGTCTGGGAGTGTTCATTTAATGTCCTCATGTATCCAATAGAATAAAAGGATGTGATAATCCAGAGGAAAGAAGACATAAAGGCAAAGAAAAACCCAAAGGCATCAACCCTGAAACTAATGTCGATTCCTGGAAAGAGTGTTAATAGGAAGAACTCAATAGTATTGCCTTCTAGAATAGACGGGAGCATCGATGCGACTAGCGAAAATTGAAGAACTGCAGCAGTAATTGACCAAAACTCCCGTAAGTTTGGCTTCTTCCCTGAAAGACCAATGAGAATAGAAGCAACGAGCGGTACAGCTATAGCATAGATAGGTACTATCGAATGAACTGCTTCCACTAAAGCCCCCAGATAGAATTTTGGATTCTGAGTTTCATTTATGTTCCTTCCAGAAGCATGATTGCTGCCTTTTCTGCAATCGATACGGGTATAAAGGCAGCAGTGCCAAGGATTATGCAGAGTCCTGCAAAAATCAGGATAGGAATAACCATGCCAGGCGGTGCCTCAGAACGGGATTCAGAGTTTCTGTCCCCATGCTGGTTATGCGCGTGGTCATGAGCCTTTGACGACGACCCCTGGTCGCTGCCTTCTGATGCGAAATATGCGTTTCTGATAACCCTCCCGAAGTAAAACGCTGTCAGCAGTGAACTTGCAACAATCACAGGAATAATGTACCACATGCCTGCTTTTAAAGCCCCGACAGCAATATGCCACTTACTAACAAATCCGACTGTGAGTGGAACGCCTACCATAGAAAGACCGATGATGGTAAAGGCGGCCATGGTAAGCGGCATCTTCCTCCCCACTCCTTTCATGTCCGCTATATCGTATATACGCACCTTATGGATGATCGCTCCAGCGATAAGAAATAAGCCGCCCTTCATTAGTGAATGGTTTAGCAGATGAAGGATGCTCCCCGTCATTGCCATTTGATCGGCAATGGCGACGCCTAAGACGATATACCCCATCTGCCCTAAAGAAGAGCATGCCAGCATCCTCTTGAGATTAGTCTGAGCAGCCGTAAGTATCCCTCCTACTATTATGGCAATAATGGACATGACCAGAAGTATCTCCGTAGCAGGAATGACTTCTAAGGTAAACCCTGCCTCAAACACTGTAAACATAACCCTTATCAATGCATAGGCAGTAACCTTCAGGATAGACGCAGCTAATACAGAACAGACAACAGCTGGAGCCAATGAATGGGCGCTTAGAAGCCATGTGTGTAAAGGAAACAATGCAAATTTTATGGCTAGGCCTACCGTAATGAAGGCAAAGGCAGCAAACACAACCTTTGAATCGTAATGCACCGGCAGTATTGCCCTTAGATCAGCCATATTGAGGGTGCCTGTTATCATGTAAAGGTAGGCCACTCCGATGAGGACGAATATAGCGCCGATCGTGCCGAGGATCAAGTAATTGAAACTAGCCACGAGTGCCCCTTTTTTCTTGCCAGCGCCTATCAGGGAATAAGCGGCAATAGATGTAATTTCTAAAAAGATATAAAGGTTAAACAGATCGCCGGTGACAATAATCCCATGAAGACCTGTCACCATCAGCATATTAAGGATAGCAAATGACAAATCTCTGCTTTCCCCGACTTCTCTCTTGACATACGTTGCCGCATATACGGTAGTAAGAAGCGAGACTAAAGTGATAGCTACCAGAACAAATCCAGAGTAGTAATCTATCACATATTCGATGCCCCACGGGGGTTCCCAGCCGCCAAGCCAGTAACTGATACGTCCAATCTGCAAGGTGTTATACAGTAGTGCGAGAGAAGCTATAAAAGAGACAAACGTAGCAACAATAGAGATATGCCAATGGCATCTATACTTCGTCAGCCCCAAGACGGCAATCAAGAGGGATGCACACATCGGGACTACAACCACTAATGACACTGGTACAGATATCATGAATCTTGCTCTATGCGGGCGATCTCATCTTCATCGATAGTGCCATAAGCTATGTTTATTCTAATAACGAGGGCAAGGGCAACTGCCGTAATGCTAACGCCAACCACGATAGCAGTAAGGATCATAACGTGAGGCAAGGGGTTGACGTATGGCACTGGATCGGGAAACAGATGCAGATACTCATATGGTATGAGGATCGGCAAGGTCCCACCCTCTTTTGTCGAAATGACTATTAAAAGTAGAAATACCGCCGTCTGAAAGATATTCAGACCTATAACCTTCTTGACCAGATTGGTACTGGTCATCATCGCATACAGCCCTATTAACACAAGTATTATGACTATCCAATAATAATGCTTTGCTATTATCAGTTCCATCAATCATACTCCTTTTCAGTTATAGATTCAAGAGTTATAAATTCAAGAAAGATTAAGCATATTGCCCCCATTACCGCTATCCCTATGCCGATCTCTACTGCCAGTATCGCAAAATATCTCACATAAGGGACTTCCAGCCCTGGCACTATTATCGCTCCATAGTCCAGATATTCCCCCGCAAAGAGCATTGCCACAACTCCTATGCCTGCAAATATCGCAGTGCCACCAGCGGCTAACAACATCCTGATCCTTTCTGCCAATATCTTTTTTACTGCATCTTGCCCCTCGGCGATAGCCAGCAATATAAAGCTTGCCGCCCATATCACCCCTCCCTGAAATCCACCTCCCGGAAAATAATGGCCATGGGCTATAATGTAAAGGCCGTATAATTGAACAAACGGGGCTAAATACCTGCATGCCACCTGCACGATTATACTATCTGTAGGTCTTTCGATCATTTGCGCCTCCTGGATGTAAACAGCAGGAGAGTTCCAATCGCTGCAGTAAAGATGACAATAACCTCGCCAAGGGTATCAAGACCTCGATAGTCAGCAAGCACAGCAGTAACCATATTAGGCGTTCTCATCTCTTCGTAAGCTAGCGCTATATATCTGGGCACAACATGCAGATGAGCTGGCGCTGCCGGGTTGCCTACAGCAGGCATATCGAAGGTGCCATATATAAGCAGCGCCCCCGTTAAAAACACTACGATTAACGGTATAATCTTCTTCAATCTTTTGCCTTCCTTTTAACAATCCTGTATACTGCAATAATAAACAGGACAGTAGTAATGCCTGCCCCTACCGCTGCTTCTGTAAGGGCAACATCTGGCGCGTTCAACTGGGCAAATGTGACCGCCATAAAAAAGCTGTAGGCAGAAAAGATTATTACTGCACTTATGAGATCTTTTACTATAATTGCACCTGCTGCCGTTACTACGAGAAATATTAATAAAATAAAACCTATTTCTAATATCATTAATTAATCCTCCCGGTATAATTTTCATTATACCTGCCGATACAGATTCCAATCAGAGATTTCTTGATTTCCTAAGCTTTATAGGATGCCTAATTAATCCTCCTTTTTTGTCCATGGGACCATACTGGTCTTTATGGCTGCCCTGGTTATGGCATGGGTCGCTGTCGCATTTGCGATAAAGAGAAACACGGCGATCAGCAGGAGCTTGGCACTCAAGAGGGTTAATCCTTCATATAAAGCCAGTCCCACCAGTACCATGGCCAGACCAAGGGTGTCGCATTTTCCGATCGCATGCATCCTGGTATAAAAATCGGGCAGTCGGAGCAG
Organism: Thermodesulfovibrionales bacterium; assembly: GCA_021129835.1. Classification (GTDB taxonomy): domain Bacteria; phylum Nitrospirota; class Thermodesulfovibrionia; order Thermodesulfovibrionales; family Dissulfurispiraceae; genus JAJOKM01. The sequence goes on from JAJOKM010000172.1 coordinate 14,743, forward strand.
CCCAATCGTCCCTACAATAAGCACGAATACCCCAAGCGATATAAATATAATAGCTATGATATCGATAGCAACCATTAAGCCTTTTGCTTTCTTACTAAATATATTGCAATAAAGAGTACCACCATAAAATTCAACAGCCCGTACAGTAAGGCTATATCCACGAAGAGGGATGGCCTGCCAAATATAAAACCGATAAGAACCATGAGCACAACCGCCTTTGTGCCGACGACATTAAGGCCTGCCAACCTGTTCCATTCGTCAGGACCGTAAACGGTCCGGTACAATGTCAGAATTATCGCAATTCCTACCGTTATGGCAGCAGCTAAAAAGAATACTTCCATCTCTCGGTTAATCCTCTCCGAAAACCCTTGCTACTTTATTCTCCATCTCGCCCTTAAGCAGCCCCTCGGCAGAAAATTTATCAAGGGCATGTACGCAGTACTCTCCATCATCCCAATCCACGGTAATGGTGCCAGGAGTAAGCGTAATAGAGTTTGCAAAGGTTACTATAGTTGCGGGCTTTTTAACCCTTGACTTAAATCTTATCAAAGCAGGACTTATCGGCATTCGTGGATGCAGTATAATATAAACTAAATGTATATTTGCCCCGATTATTTGATAAATGAGCCAAGGCAGATAAACCAAGCACCGGAACACCTGTTTTATGCCGGATGACAATTCTTGAGAGGCAATCCTATCGAAGAAGATCCCCATGAAGGATTTATGAAATATAAAGGCTACCAAAAGGCTGGCGACAAAGCCTAACGACAAAAAGAGGACTGTAATCTTACCCGAAAGGATGACCCAGAAGACAAACATTATTATCGCAGTGAGTACAAAGCTCATAATCTATCTCTTGAAGCCCACTTATAGCTATTAAATACAAGACAACAACAGTTCAAGGCTAAAACAGTCATCGCATAACTGCTATTCGGTGTTGACATAGCAAAAAGTCTACCATATCTGCTCTGCTTGTTGTCAACTGCTGAATTATAATATTATCGTATGAAAGTATTATTAAAACATATCGAGGCCATTACAAAAGTCTGTATATTGTCATCCTGAACGATAGGGCGATCCCGAATCCCCGACGAGGCGGGGACAGGCTCTGCAAATAATATCAAAAATCAAAATTTAAATATCAAAATTATTTTCTTGCAAACATTTTGCATTTTGATATTTGATATTTAAATTGCCTTTAAATTGCCCACCCCAACATCTCGGTTGTATCAATCCGGCTGCTTTTGTAGCTATTTGCTTTACCTGATAGATCTGGATAACCAATGGATATGCCTAAAACAACTCTTTTTGTCTCTGCTATATGGAGAAAACTCTTAATCTGCTTAGAATAATCAATGACAATTGCCTGCGGGACGGTTCCGATCCCACGGGCATGTGCAGCAAGCATGAGGTTCTGAGCAAACATGCCGGCATCTAATATCGACCATTTTCCAAGAGACATATCCTGAAAGAGAAAGATGGCATGCGGTGCGCCATAAAACCTGAAATTTGCTATCTTTGCCTTCCTTAGATATTCTGGTTTTGAAAGGTCAATCCCGAGCCTTTCACTCTTTTTTTTCATCTGTTCGTCTATTCTCTTGCCAATATTAGGAGGCCAGGATAAGGGTTCAGAAATATCTGGTGCTGGTCTTTCTCCTTTTTCTAACAACCCGATTAGCATCTCTGAAAGTTCATCTTTTTTCGCCCCAGAGACCACAACCACCTCCCACGGTTGACTGTTTTTGTATGAAGGACTCCACTTTGCAGTAGCGATGACATCCAGAAGTGTCTCCTTTGGCACAGGCTCTGCCTTAAACTTTCTGATGCTCATCCGCGTCGTGATACATTCAATAGTGTCCATATTTTCCCACTGCTGCAGCTAATTACACAAAATTAAATAACTTTCTTGCTATCATAAAGACACTTAAATGTCTCTCGTCTTGATAATCTTTATAGGTATTGATATGCGGAACAAATTGGCCCTCCCTGAAAAGCAGTGTCAGATCTGCATAAATGCCATTCCTTAGATATACTCTATGGGCATAGTCCTTTGTCGAGGCAAGGACTATCTTTGCAAGAGTCAGATAGCCAGGGTCGAGATTTACATTCCTCTTCCCATCAATCGAAAGGTTCTCCTCTATCTTATTTGTCAACAATTTTATCGTTGAAAGATTTTCTTGCTCTACAAGCTTCCTCAAAAAGATAAATCTCCTGTAGAGTGGCTCTCCAATCTCGCCTTTATAGTGATCCGAAAAGTCCCACTTTATTGCTGGTCCCTCCATGATTATTTCGCCAAATATCTTCTCGATAGCCTGGTGGGCCTTGATGTAATAATCTTTTTTTGAGGATAAAACACCTACAAAGAGGAGAGCCCTGTCAGGAGGTCTTGGTATTCCCATATTAGTTCGTAGCTTATTGTTCGTAATTACATCGAGACAGGTTTCAAGCCCGCATCTAAGACGTCAATGCCAAGATCCGATCATCTTCTTCATAAAAACTTTTCTATTATTGCCATGGCGCCAGGTGAGTCCCACTCTATTAGACCGGTTACCCTCTTCTTGATTATCCCTTCTCTGTTTATTATAAAGGCCTCTGGCACACCGGTAACTCCATACTTGCCTGCAATCTCTCTCTTGCAGTCGATCAATACAGGGAAATTAAGTCCGCTTGCCTTCATATATTCTGCCACTATATATGGATCATCTCCATTTAGTAATATAGAGATAAAGACAAACTCCTCATTATTTTCTCTTTTTGCATCAATAAGCCTCTGAATTGAACGATTCACTCCATCGCATAATTGGCACCGCATTGCCCAGAAATTAAGCAATACTACATTCCCAGTTAAATCGGCAAGTCTCCATGCTCTACCTTCGATATCTCTTAATTCAAACAGTGGAGCATTGAATCCAACAGCAGCCTTCCCCTTATTGATATCAAAGTCTTTTGTAAGCACGAAAGTTGTCAGAAGGCCAATTATAAAAAGACTCAGCAGAATAATGCCTTTGCTTCTTCTCTGAAGATTCATCCTTATTGTACTCCTAATTGACAGATATCAGCATCATCTCTTCTGCTTCCTCAAATACAAGCTTATCCTCTTTAAGCGCCACCTTTATTGTAGTGGTATTTTTAAATCTCCCCTTTATCATTTCTTCTGAAAGCATATCCTCTATTTCACGGCAGATAGCCCTCCTCATTGGTCTTGCGCCATAAGCAGGCTGATAATATTTATCAAGTATCCATTCCTTAACCTCGGGCGGTACATCTATGAACAATCCATGCTCAGTAAGTTTTTTGTTTGACTCTTCGATTAGAAGGTCGATAATGGCTAATAGATGCCCTTTTCCCAGTGTATGAAAGACAATTAATTCATCGACACGATTAATGAATTCGGGGTTAAATGTCTTTTTCAATTCAGTCAAAACAGCATCTTTCATCTTGTCATAGGCATCTTCTGGTGAGGCACGATAAAAGCCAAGGGGGGTTGCCTTTTCAATAATCCTTGCGCCGAGGTTGGATGTCATAATAATTATAGTATTCCTGAAATCTACTCTCCTTCCAAAGTTGTCCGTAAGTATACCTTCGTCCAGTATTTGGAGAAGTATATTAAAGACATCTTGATGCGCCTTTTCTATCTCATCGAATAGAATCACCGAGTATGGTCTCTTCCTTATCTTCTCCGTTAGTTGGCCCCCTTCTTCATAACCTATATACCCTGGTGGGGCGCCTGTTAATCGAGACACACTAAATCTCTCCATATACTCAGACATATCGATCTTTACAATGGCGCTTTCGTCGTTAAACATAAATTCCGCCAATGTCTTTGCAAGCTCTGTCTTTCCCACACCGGTTGGCCCGAGAAAAAAGAATGACCCAATCGGCCTGTTTTTGCTCTTCAGTCCTGCCCTCGATCGCCGAATTGCCTTTGATACACTCGCTACAGCCTCATCTTGTCCAATTATTTTCCTATGCAAGGCCTCTTCCATGTTCAAAAGCCTTTCTGACTCCGCCTCTTCTATCTTATGTAGTGGAATGTTCGTCATTTTTGAAACTGTATACGTAATGTCATCCTCTCCGACAACAGGTATCTCTCGTTTAAGGGAATCCCTCCATTTCCTATATTGAAGCTCATAGGTTTTCTTGAGCTTATCTTCTTTCGCCCTGGCGCTTTGAGCCTTTTCAATGTTGCATGCCCTCTCATAAATACCCTTTTTCTTTGAGAGTTGGCTTAATTCCATCTCTATGTCCTTCAGTACCTTAGGAGTTATCGTCCTCCTGAGCTTAAGCCTTGAACTCGTTTCATCGATAACATCTATCGCTTTGTCAGGGAGGTATCTATCCGATATATATCTGTCTGAAAGTTTTACAGCGGCTACTACAGCTTCTTCACTGATTTTTATTCCATGATAATCTTCATATTTGTAGCGTAGGAACCTTAAAATCTCGATGGTCGTCTCAATCGTTGATGGTTGAATATAAATGGGTTGAAATCTCCTCTCGAGGGCGATGTCTCTTTTTATATATTTTCTATATTCAGTAGGCGTGGTCGCACCGATGCACTGCATTTCTCCCCTCGAAAGGGCGGGCTTCAACATATTGGAGGCATCAACAGATCCCTCTGCTGATCCAGCTCCAATAAGGGTATGAAACTCATCAATAAACAGGATTATATTTTCTGACTGTAATATTTCACGAATCACAATTTTAAGCCTCTCCTCGAATTGCCCTCTATATTTCGTGCCGGCAATAAGGGCGCCGAGGTCAAGAGAGATTATCCTCTTCCCAATAATGCTGTCGGGGACATCTCCGATAACTATTTTTTGTGCCAGTCCTTCTACAATAGCGGTCTTGCCAACACCAGGCTCTCCGACTATGGCCGGGTTGTTTTTCGACCTCCTGCCAAGAACCTGGATTACCCGTTCTATTTCATCATCCCTGCCTATTACAGGGTCAAGCTTGCCTTCAACTGCTAATAGCGTAATGTCTCTGCCAAACTCATCAAGGGCAGGTGTACCTGTCCTCTTGCGTTCTTTTTGATGTGTGTGTTGATGCGCGTGCTGGGAAAGGGGTTTAACGGCAAAGTTAATGGTTAGTTGTCGGGCTCCAAGGAGGTTTGCTCCAAGATTTCTTAGAGTCTTACCCGCAATTCCTTCCCTTTCCCTTACGAGACCAAGGAGGAGGTGCTCGCTTCCTATGTAGTCATGACCTAAGAGCCGTGCCTCTTCTACTGTCAGTTCTAAAACCTTCTTTGCCCTCGGAGTAAAGGGGATATCTCCGGGTGTCAGGAGGTTGCTGCCTATGGGAAGATTTTTCTCGACCTCGGATCTTATTTCATCCAGAGACAATCCCATCTTTTTAAGTATGATGGCAGGGATGTTATCTTCTTCTCTTATGG
>JAJOKM010000172.1:20237-24682 GCA_021129835.1 Thermodesulfovibrionales bacterium
AATACTAACCATTTTAACCCACCATTGTCAATCTTGCATCCTGAACATAGCATCCTGTATCCTTACTATTGCTATGTACGCTGATGTCGTCTTCCCTCTAAAACTCCCTCCTCTGACTTATAGGATACCAACAGGTGCATTATCAGAATACAATGGAAATTTAAATGGCAGAATAGTTAAGGCGCCGTTACGTGGCAGGAGCACTTATGGTCTTGTGACCTCGATAATGGATAAACCAGAAATAGGAGGGGGAAAAAATATCAAAGAGATTCAGGGCATACATCGACATTTTGCCTCTGAATCGACTATTTCATTCCTTAAATGGCTTTCAGATTACTATTTATCGCCTATGGGGGTAGCGCTAAAGCCATATTTTTTCGAAGAGGCAATTTCAGTCTCTGTCCATCAGAAGTCAGGAGGAGAGGTAAAGGCTGAGGGCACACCAGCAATACAGAAGCCAGATGTAGAACGAAACATAGAAGAAAGACGTACTTTGGCTCCTGACATTGACCTGCCGTCCATCACACAATCTCTTACAGCGGTCTGCCAGGGCATAAAGGATAAAGATTATAGGTCATTCCTTTTGCAGGTACCATCCATACCCCTTGAACATCTTTTTTTGAATGAAGTCTTTAACGAGGCAGGCTCCGGCATTCATGGTGCAATAATTCTCGTGCCAGAGATCGGGCAGATCGAGAGGCTTTTATCGCCACTGCAGGGCATATTTGGCGAAAGATTATGCATACTCCATAGCAGACTAACTAAAAGAGAGAAAATAGAGGCGATCCAGAGGGTAATTTCGGGCAGATCAGATGTAATACTCGGAACCAGGTCTGCCGTGCTTGCACCTCTCAAGAATATCTCCTTCATTGCTGTCTTAAGTGAACATAGCCCCTCTTACAAAGGAGAAGAAGGCCTCAGATACCATGGCAGGGATATTGCCGTGATGAGGGGATTTATTGAAGGGGCAGGTGTCCTTTTGTCGTCCATCTGTCCTTCCATTGAATCTGTTTATAACTCAAAGATTGGCAAATATACCTTTTTAGATGCAAGGTCATGGGTTGTGAGTCATGGAACATACCAACCAAAGAAAAAGATAAAAATTATTAACATGCGGAAAAGTGCACTGAAGAGACGAGTAATATCAGAAGAGGTCTTTAAAGAGGCAAAGAGGCTGCATTTAAAAAAAGAGACGCTCTTATTTCTGGTTGGCAGGAAGGGATATTCACTTATTCGATGCGAAGATTGCAACCATATCCTCAAATGCAGCGGGTGCCATCTGCCTCTCGTGTTTTACAAAAGTAGAGACATGCTCAGGTGTCATTATTGCGGACATGAAGAGAGAGTTCCTGAAAGCTGCATCGAGTGCAAAGGCTTTAATACAAAGCCCTCTGGAGCAGGCACAGAGAGGATGAAGGAAGAGCTCGAAGGCCTCTTGAAAACAGGACCCATCATAGTAGAAAAAGGCAAGGGTCTACTCACCGAGCCTCGGGATAGAGACTCAAACCTGTTGTCTGATTTTACTCCATTTGTAATTGGAACAAGTTATGTTACAAGAAAACTGAGAGATAAGATGTTTGATTCTGCTGCCATCTTAAATATTGATGCCCTCCTGTCGAGGCCTGATTTCAGGGCATATGAGCGTACATTTCAGGAAGTAATGCAGGTTTCGCAGTCGGTCAGAACTGATGGTTCTACCTTTTTGCAGACATGGCATCCCGAAAACATAGTGTTACGTTTTATCAAAAGCTATGACTTTGACGGGTTTTATAAATATGAGTTGTCTCAACGCGACTCACTGGGATACCCACCACTTTCAAGGATAATATCCTTTAATATTCTAACAAATAGAGAAACAAGCAAGATAATGCTGGATACTCAGAATATTGCAGACGGGGTGAGAGCTCACAACAATAAAAATTCTGGACATCATAGGCACATGGGCATAGACCTTTTAGGACCTATAGAAATACCTTCTCCCGCCAAGTCATACAGGCATTGTATACAGATACTTATGAAATCGAGAGCTAAAAAAGCGGTCCATTTGGCAGCAAAAATCCTTCTGAGTAGACTCGGAAAATTAAAAGGTGTTAGAATAAATACAGATGTCGATCCATTGAAGATTTAGGGGACTACACAAAAAAGAAAGCAGATGATTCCATTTCCAGACATTGACCCTGTAATTGTGCAGATAGGACCACTTGCTATCAGGTGGTATGGTGTGATGTACATTGCGGGGTTTGTAATATCTTATCTTCTGGTAAGGTACCAGATAAAGAAAAAGGGACTTAATTTTAACAGCGATTTTATTATGTCCCTCTATTTATATCTCATAGTAGGCCTCATGATAGGTGCAAGACTTGGGTTTGTTATCTTTTACGGCCTTCCTCACTTTATTCATCACCCCCTTGAAATCTTCGCTATCTGGCTTGGCGGTATGTCAATACATGGTGGTCTGATTGGCAGTGTCTTTGCAGGGTACCTATTCTGCAGAAGATACAAGGTCGATTTCTGGCAAATGTCAGACCTCGTTGTTGCCACTGCACCCATCGGAATTGGTCTTGGAAGGATTGGTAATTTTATAAACGGAGAGCTCTTTGGCAGGATTACTGATCTGCCGTGGGGTATAATTTTTCCTGCAGGCGGGCCATTTCCTCGTCATCCATCACAACTTTACCAGTTCGCCTTAGAAGGGGTTGCGCTTTTTATCATCCTCTGGATATTGAAGGATAAAGGACTTAAGTCTGGCGTGCTTCTCTCATTTTTTATTATATTTTATGGAGTATTTAGATTCTTCGCCGAATTTTTCAGGGAGCCGGACCCTCATCTCGGCTTTATTTTAGGCCCATTTACGATGGGGCAACTGTTGAGTGCGGCTATGATTATTGTCGGTGCAGGGATTCTTTATATGAGGGGTGGCGTCAAACAGAATATGAGAGAATATGAAAAGTAAAATAGTAGCACGGTCTGGAAGCCTGTGCTACTAAGAAAAGGTCAGAAAATGGATGAAAGTTTAAACAGTCTGAAAAAATGTAACAATATATTCTCCTGAACTCGGTGCCCAGTTTGCCGTATCACCTCAACCACCTGGCAGAAATCAAAAGCCAGAGCCAAAAATAATGAGGCAGGACAGCAAGAAAGTAACAAGGGATTCTAACGAGGCGGTAAAATCTGGAAAGGTCATAAAGGTTGATTTTACGAAGAAAAAATAGGCAGCGCCACTTTACAACCCCAGGACATAAATGAATCAACCGCTTTCGGGAGTTTCAGGATAGAGAATCCCTCTGATGATTTTGCTATAGAGTCTTAATGAGACAATTCAGATGAGTCTGAAAGTAAAAAAGCGATTATTCGAGATATTAGAAGTAGGGCGAGAGGATGATCTCCATAGCAGGATATTCGATATCTTCCTCATAGCACTGATCTCCCTCAGCGTGCTCGCTGTTATTTTAGAGACGATAGACAGCCTTGCAGCTCGATATATGATCTATTTCTGGGCATTTGAGGTCTTCTCAGTAACAATATTCAGTATTGAATACATCTCACGCCTATGGACTTGCACTATCGATCATAGGTTTAAGAGTCCAGTCAAGGGGAGAGTTCGCTTTGCTATGACCCCGCTGCTCCTCATCGATCTAATAGCCATTTTGCCGTCTTTACTATGGATGTTTATCCCGTATGATTTAAGATTTATAAGGATATTGCGTTTTTTCAGACTGCTTCGCGTATTTAAGATGGCAAGATATTCTGAGACCATGAGGTCGTGTGGGAATATACTCAGAAGAAAAAAAGAAGATCTAGTTATAGCCTTCTCTCTTGTGCTGATCGTATTGATATTATCTTCAAGTTTTATGTATTTTATCGAGGGTGAGGCTCAACCCGAAAAGTTCTCGAGCATTCCGGCATCGATGTGGTGGGGCATAGTCACACTGACCACTGTCGGTTACGGCGATATTTATCCTATTACCCCACTGGGAAGATTCCTAGGTGCAATTATAGCCCTTTTAGGAATTGGTATGTTTGCGATTCCAGCTGGGATACTCGCCTCTGGTTTTGTCGAAGAGGCCCAGAAAAAGAAAAGTAAAAGAAAGCAGATGGCCTGCCCTCATTGTGGACATGTAATACCAAAATGATAAGGTCCTTTCTTGCCACCGTGCCTACCTTTTAAAATAAGGGTAATATTTCAGCGCCCCCTCCCCTTAACCTCCGCCCGCCAGGGGAGGGGGAATGCTTATTGATGATATTCCCTAACCCAAGTTTACCACCTACCATACTTAAACCCTGATTATACCTATGTTTTTCTTTTTTTATGGGGACTACATACTTTTGCGGTGATACGTTTTGGAGGCAGCGGACAGTAAGCTAACTCCAGGGCATCATAAATTGTTTCATGAAACCATTCAGCCTCTGAAGTACTTCTGATACAAATTTTCTGCCTCTTTAGA
>JAJOKM010000082.1 GCA_021129835.1 Thermodesulfovibrionales bacterium
TCCCCTGTTGGAAGGAGGCACTGAACTATTACCAAAAATCACAAAAATTTGTCTTTACAAATGAGTCCACCTTATGCTACGTTATACTGTTTTATTTGAGGAAAAAGGGGGCAAAGACGTTGACAATCTATGGAAACGGAGATTATTAAATTCCGAATATTATCTCTTTGTCCTCCATATCTACTTTGTCAAGCCTTACTCTCACCTCATTGCCGATGGTGAACCTCTTTTTTTTGTGAGTTCCGTAAAGACTCATGGTTTCTTCGTTATAACGATAGAAATCATCACTCATAAATGATACATGCAGAAAGCCATCCACATAATAATCACTTAATCTCACCTTTAGTCCATAGGGTGTCACAGAGACGACTCTTCCAGCAAATTCCTCGCCAACCTTGTCTTTCATAAACCACGCCATCATGGCAGACAAGACTACTCCTTCAGCCTCACACTCTCGCCTTTCCATGGCAGATGAATGAAATGCAATGCCAGGCAAAACAGACTCCAGCTCCGTGATCCTCTTAGCACTAAGGGTCTTTTTTGCAATAACCTCCCTTAATATCCGGTGAACAACAAGGTCAGGATATCTCCTTATGGGTGAAGTAAAATGGGTATAAGACTCTGAGGCCAATCCAAAATGCCCAACATTGAGGTGGGAATATCTTGCGCGCTTCAGGCTCCTCAGTATCATATGATTCATTATCTCCTCCCCTAAGGAACCTCTAACCTGTCTCAGAAGGAGATGGAAATCCTCAGGTTTTATGACCCTCCTGCCTTTAACGCCTTTAAGAGTAGGGGTGACTTTGATAATTTTCATCATCTCTTCAAGTTTCCTGGGATCAGGTTTCTCATGAACCCTGTATAGGCACGGCAGGCCAATATCTTCAAGATGCTCAGCAACCGCCTCGTTAGCCGCAATCATAAACTCCTCTATCATCATCTGGGCAAAATTTCTCTCTGCCCTGATTATATTCTCTGGGCTCCCTTTAGTATCGAGGAGCACATCTGGCTCTGAGAGGTCAAAGTCAAGACTGCCCCTTTTGAGCCTGCGGTCTTTTAGGATGTTGCACAATCCAGCCATTAATTCAAATTCTGGCAGTAGATAGCTATATTTTTCTCTCGTCTTTACTGCTTTATCAATCAAGATCTCCTTTACCGCGGTGTATGTCATCCTCTCATCACTCATGATAAGACTGGGGTAGAATCGTCTGTCAATGCCCTCGCCGTGCCTGTCAAAATCCATCTCTATAGTAAAGGCGAGCCTGTCGGCCTTTGGTTTCAGGCTGCAGAGATCTTCGGAAAGCCCTTTTGGGAGCATTGGAATAACTCGGTCGGGGAAATAAATACTTGTTCCCCTTTTTTTCGCCTCCGCATCCAGCAGAGAACCCCATTTTATATAGAATCCTACATCAGCAATATGGACATATAACTTGTACCCCTCTTCTGTTGCCTGGATAGATACCGCATCTTCAAAATCCCTTGCCGCTTCGCCATCAATAGTCACTGTCGGAAGACCTCGCAGATCCTTTCTTTTTTGCCCCTTGTCTTTCACCTCTTCTGCATAAAGTCTTTTTGCCTCTTCAAGGACACTCGAAGGAAATTTCCTCGGAAGATTGAGTTCATCGATGACTCTCTCTACTTCGTCTTTTGGGGTTTCAGGCTTGCTTAAGATCTTAACTATTCTGCCTGTTGGCGGCCTTTTGTCTGTTGGGTAGCTTACTATTTCAGCAATAACAATATCTCTATCCTCTGCCCTGCCCTTGTCTTGTGGTGCGATGTGAAGGTCAAAGGGCATAGACCTGTTTTTGGGTCTGACATAAAATCCAGTTCTGCTCCCATCAAGAACTCCGACTAAACGAGTCTGCACCCTCTCCAGTATTCTGATTATCCTCCCTTCTCGGCGATGAAAGTTTTCGATCCTCACTATTACTCTGTCATTATTCATTGCCCCAAATGTCGCCCTTGCAGGAACGAATATATCCCTTTCACCAGGCCTCTCGAGTATCACAAATCCGTAGCCATCTCGGTGTGCCTCGAAATGTCCTGTTGCAAGACTCATCTCCTCGGCAGGTCCATAGAGTCTATTCCTTGTTCTGACAACGACACCGTCGTTGATCATCTCTTTAAGGAGTCTTTTTAGCTCGTGTTTTTCTGAGGAAGCAAGATTTAATCTGGAGGTAATATCACGAAGGCTGATGGGACTGGTTGTTTTTTCTCTGAAAAATGATGTTAAGGAATCCTTTGTGAGCATCTGTTTAGTTTCGGTTCTTTGCCGCCTTGGGCGAGTAAATTCAGCCATGTCATACTTTCCGCCCTGAAATCAAAAGTTCTTTCGTAATAGTACACCCCCACCCTAACCCTCCCCCATCAAGGGGGAGGGAATGTTGTGCTGCCCACTTAAAACAGCGAGGAACCATATTTATGCTGGCGCTATGCTACTAATGAAGGAACTAAACCGGGATATGTTTTCGCTAATAAAGGAACTATCAGGAGCGCTACGACATTGATAACCTTAATTAGGGGATTCATTGCTGGCCCCGCAGTATCCTTATATGGGTCACCAACAGTGTCGCCTGTAACAGCGGCCTTGTGGGTCTCGCTCCCTTTGCCTCCATGAGCACCATCTTCAACAAGCTTCTTTGCATTATCCCACGCACCACCACCGCTAGTCATCGAGATCGCTAAGTACAGCCCTGTGATTATGACCCCTATCAACATGGCTCCAAGCGCCACCGGGCCAAGGATGAAACCTACAGTAACCGGTGCAATTATGGTAAGCGATGCCGGGACGATCATCTCCCTGATAGCACTCTTGGTGACGATATCCACGCATGTGCCGTATTGCGGTTTAGCCGTTCCTTCCATGATACCTAGGATTTCTCTGAACTGCCGCCTGACCTCATCTACCACGCTTCCTGCTGCCTTGCCTACTGCCATCATTAGCTTGGAGCCAAAGTAAAATGGTATGCCTCCGCCAATAAGCAGGCCTACTATGACGAATGGATCTGCAAGCATAAAGACAAGTTCTATCTCGAGCGGGCCAAACGCCATCGTATATTTAGCAAACAAGACCAGAGCGCAAAGCGCTGCCGAACCTATAGCATACCCCTTTGTTACTGCCTTGGTCGTGTTCCCTACAGAATCTAAGGGATCCAGGATTTCACTGCGATACTTTTTATCCATCTCTGCCATCTCGGCAATACCGGCGGCATTATCTGTAATCGGACCATAAGAGTCAATAGCGACCACGACGCCCGTCATCGAGAGCATAGCGGCAGCAGCTAAGCCTATGGCATAAAGGCCAATACCTGGGTGCACTATGCCGCCGCCAAGGAGAAATGACCCTACGATAGCCGACACAATAACTATTGCAGGCATAGCAGTTGCCCTCATGCCGACCGCAAGTCCCGCTATAACATTAGTGCCATGTCCGGTTGTGCTGGCGGCTGCAATCGTCTTTACAGGACCCCAGTCCTTAGCTGTAAAGTACTCGGTAATCACCACAATAAGCCCTGTAACCACTAGCCCAATGCAGGCTATTAAAAGCACTATTAACGGACTTCCACCAAATGCTACGGCGCAGAATGTATCTGGCTCGATCACGCCGATAACAAGAACTGCAGCACCGAAGAAACCGATTGCCGCCAATATACCCGATGCAGCCAATCCCTTATAAAGGGCGCCCATAATATACTGCTTCTTATCTAAATACACAAAGAATGTCCCCAGGATAGAGGCGACAATGGAGATTCCCCCTAAAAACAGCGGAAAGAATGCCCATACACTCTCGTAGCCAAAGACCGCCATGGCGATCAGCATAGTGGCCACCAATGTTACGATATAAGTCTCATAAAGGTCGGCAGCCATGCCGGCGCAATCTCCTACATTATCTCCGACCTGATCCGCTATAACCGCTGGGTTTCTCGGGTCATCTTCAGGTATGCCCTTCTCTGCCTTTCCTACAAGGTCGGCGCCAACATCAGCAGCCTTCGTATAGATACCGCCGCCGATACGGGCAAAGACGGCCACCAAGGCACAACCAAAGCAGAGACCAATCAGGGCAAAAAACGCCTCCTCCGCGCTTCCAGTGATAGCATAAACAACCTTATAATAGGCCGCTATGCTCAAGAGGGCAAGTCCCACCACCATAAGACCTGCCACAGAACCACCGCGAAAAGCCATCGCGAGGGCATGCTTTAAACTGACATGCGCAGCCTGCGTTACCTTGACATTGGCCCTTACGGAGACCATCATCCCTACATACCCCGCTGTTGCAGAACCTACTGCCCCGAATAAGAACCCAAATGCAGCCGGCCATCCCAGAAGAATCCATACCAATCCAAATATGACGACACCTACAACCGAAAACGTCGTATATTCGCGCTTTAAGAAGGCATCGGCACCCTCTTTTATAGCAGCAGCAATTTCCTGCATACGTGGAGACCCCGCGGGTTGCTTATTAACCCAAAATGAAACGGAGATACCGTAGATTAGCCCTAGCACACCACAAATAATAGCAAATACTAAAATAGTAGGAATAACTTCCATTATTCACCCCTCTTTATTATATTGTTTTTCTTTATGAAGGCTCTACCAGCCTGCCATTACACTTCCCTACTTCGCTTTTTCCTTTGAAAATACTTTTTTGTTATTGCTCTTCACTTGTCATTGCGAACGCAGTGAAGCAATCCTGGCGGGATTGCCACGCCCTTCGGGCTCGCAATGACATTTTCATGCCCTTTTGTGTGCTGAACGCACATGTAGGTTTAATTTCATATTTAGACATAAAAATTCATTGATAAAGGAAACTCCGAACTCTTAATTAGTCGCTTACATCTTAGGTATGCCTCACCTCCTTAACAATACAGAATTTTATCTAAACTGCCTGTGCTATTTATCTGCCTGAGCTGCCAGAGGTATTTTCCTCAGGGTATGCGATTCAAATACCATAGCAGCTGTCCTGTAAACCATATGCGCAAACTTAGAAAATGGCGCATATGCAAAGAGGTAGAAGATAAATACGAGATGGAGAAAATATGACGTATACGCCGATACTCCCATATCCGCCAATCTGAACACCTGGGCAGCCATCCCTGTTACTCCCGTAACAGCTAATATCACAATAAAAAACCAGTCAAAATAACTACCAATGCCAGCCTTGCTTTTGTCTTTCAGCCGATTAAATATAATCATGCCAAGTCCAACAAAAAGGGCAACAGAGCTCGCATTCGTAAGCCATTGCATAGGGTCAGACAACGGAAAAGGAGGCATCATGCCAAATCCATACTTCTTGACTGTTGCCCATGCCGTCCCTATAGCAAGCCCTATAAAACCATAAAAAGTCAAGAGATGCGATATTTTTCTCCCTCTCTCTACTCCGCATTTCTTAAATCTCTTGTGTAGTAATATCTCTTTCACAGCGCCTACGATGGAGCCAACAATGCTGCCACTGGGCGGCGACTCTACCTCTTTCCTGTTTTTGAGCAGTTCCTTCCAGTATCGCACTACTCCGACCACAAACGAAAAGAAGGCAAACATAACAAGAGCCACGTAGATTACTATAACATATATATGGGGCATAAAATAATAAAATACTATCACCCCCTCCTCTCCTCGTGGGATGGCAGTGAAATCCAGATTGCCGAGATGAAACAAGACGCCGAGCAGTATCAACACAGGAATGACAAGAAGAATGATTAGGTATGATGGGCTACTAACCATCTTTCCCAAAAAACCAAAGGCAGAATAGTTTTGGATAAATTGGTTCCTTATTGCCCCTATCACCTCCCCCGGCTTTGCGCCACGCGGGCAATATGCCGTGCAATCGCTGCACTGATGGCATAACCATATGTCCGGATCGCCCATAAGTCTGTTTTTCAGTCCCCATTGCGCATGGATCATCTCTTTTCTCGGGAACGGTTTGCCGTCAGGAGATAACTTGCATACTACCGAGCAAGTTGCACACTGAAAACACTTCTTCAGAGACCCTCCACCAGATGAAATAATATTCTTTACAAAGTTTAAATCTGGCTCTATTCGCTCAGCCATTTATCGTCTCCCCCCTTTTAAATTAGAATATTGCCTGTTAACTTCTCGCTTTTTACTTTTTTCTGTAAATACCTTTTTTGTTATTGTTCTTCACTTGTCATTGCGAACGAAGTGAAGCAATCTTGCCCAGCACTCAGCGCCTTGAGTGCTGGGCTCGCAATGACATTTTCATGCCCTTTTGTGTGTTGAAAGCAGATGCAGGTTTCATCTAAAACCCTTTATACGGATTGGGGCCAAATCCATCTAATTTTTCTAAAAAGTCATCTAATATCTGGGGAATTTTGTAGTAATCCGCAATTGATGTCTGTGTCATCTGAACCCTTCCAGATTCGAGCTTTAATCTGTCGAGTGTTTCAGCAACCTTTGAGAGTCTTATTTCGGCCAGGTGGCTCCCTGTTGCCATATGGCACTGGTAATCTTCGCCATGTTGACACCCCAAAAGGAGTATGCCGTCAATACCCTTTGAGAGCGCATCTGCTATCCATGCCAAGTTCACCGACCCTACACATCTTAAGGGAATTACCCTGACAAAAGGGGTATAGTTAAGGCGATGTAACCCCGCTAGATCTATTGCTGGATAGGCATCGTTTTCGCAGGCAAAGACTATAACCCTTGGCTTTTCTTCATCTTCATCCGGAATCTCAATCTTTTTGACCATCGTCCCGATCATATCGACGGAATAGTTTTTGAATGAGATTATCCTTTCTGGACATGCGCCAAGGCAGACTGCACATCTCCTGCAGCGAGTCACACTATAAAGTGGATTCGACTTTTCATCTTCATTAATGGCCCCAAACGGGCATTCCTCGGTGCATCTCTTGCACTGGGTGCATTTCTGCATAAAAAAGTCGGCGGAGGATGTATCTCCAGCCCTTGGGTGCACCGCCTCGCCCCGTGATGCTAATTCAATGCATTGTATCGCCTTAAGGGCTGCCCCTGTGGCGTCTTCCATAGCGGAAGGCATATCCATTGGAGATCTTACAGGGCCAGCGGCATAAATACCTGTCCTCCTCGTTTCATAAGGGAAGCATATAAAGTTTGAGTCAGGGTATCCTTTACTCAGGGCTGGAAGCTCTCCGCCCTGCCTGTAATCGAGGTTCAGGGTATCTGTTTCGATCATAACATATGGAATAAACGCGTCTCCCGGATTCACCCCTGGAGGCAGTTTCTCCTCGCCTAACGCAGTTACCGGAACCGCCCCTATAGCCAAAACGACAAGGTCAACACCCACCTGGATATCTTCTCCTATAAGAGAATTTTCGACTTCTACTACGAGATTTTTATCCTCCTCTTCTGTAATGCCTTTGACATCTCCCTTTGTCAAAAATACCCCTGGGTCATTCTGAATAGCCTTATAGAAATGTTCATAGTGGCCGGGTGTCCTCATGTCTTTGTAAAATATATAGACCTTTACGCTAGGGTCTTGATTTCTGATATATTTTGCGTGTTTCAGCGACTCTACACAGCAAGTTGCTGAGCAGTAAGGCAGATGCTCTTCATCCCTCTGCCCGGCGCATTGTATAAAGGCAACACTCTTGGCAGGCTTCCCATCAGAAGGACGCATAATCTGCCCCTTTGATGCCAGTTCCTCCACCATATAGTTTGTTATTACATTTGGATATTGACCGAAGCCGAGATGAGTAATCTTTGTGGCATCGTAGGGCACAACACCAGCGCCTAAAACTATAGCTCCAGATTTAAAGCTTTCGGTCGTTCCATTCGTTCTGACGGTAACGTCGTATAGTCCGGGAGCTCCTTCTATCTTTTCAATTTTTGAGGAAGTATAAATCTTAATCCTTGAATTTTGTTGAACTTCTTTGATTAGGCCTTTAATGAGTGGTTCTTCTAAGTCTGTATAAGGTGGTTTTGTTGGCGCCTGTTTATGGAGTTTGGCCAGCCAGCCACCGAGAAGCTCATCCCTTTCTACCAGAGAGACATCGTAGCCGGCCATAGCCGCTTCGTTGGCGGCAGTAATTCCGGCAATGCCACCTCCTACCACTAAAATGCTTCTAACAATATCTTCTATCTTATGAGGTTCAGGGGCCTCCATCTTCTGCATCTTTAGAATTCCCATCCTCACATAATCCTCAGCCATCATCTGGGTATCTTCATCATCGGGTGGGTGAGACCAGATGACTCCCTCCCTCAGATTGACCCTTTCTATAAGCGGAACGTCTAAATTAAAGGTATCATAATTTACACGAGGGGAACAGGCAGCAATTATGACGGCGTTTACGCCTTCCTGATCTATATCATTTTTAATAAACTCGATGCCTTCCTTCATGCAGAGCAATGAATTTTCCTTGACAACCGGAACCTTCATTTTTTTGGCAACCTTCCTTAGTTGATCTATATCAAGGGCACTTCCTATCTCACAATCTGTGCAGATATAAACTCCAATCTTCTTCTCCATATCCTTACCTCCTCACCAAAGATTGAATGGCCTTTAACGATGAGGCCGTACTTCCCTGGACACTCGAGTAGACATCAGCCGGTTTTGCGGCACAGCCAACTGCATGCATCCCCCTAGGAGTAAATACAATAAAACCGTCTGTATCATAAGATACATCAGTCGGAATCTTCCATTGTTGTGTGGAAGGAACCATGCCAGCAGCCAAAACGACAAGGTCAGCCTCTTCATATATTTTTTTCCCTGTGGCCACATCCTCGGCTGCCACGGTGAGATCTCCAGTAGCGGCATCCTCCTCGATATCGGCAACCTTGCCCTTAATAAACCTTATCTTTTCATCCTGTTTAGCCTTCAGGTAGAGCCTCTCATACCTTCCAGGGGTGCGAATATCTATGTAATATATAGTGGATATAGCATCCGGATACTGCTCACGCACGTAAGAAGACTGCTTTATCGAGGCAAGGCAGCATACATAAGAACAATAAGCGAGATGATTTTCATCACGAGACCCGGCACACTGCACAAAGGCTACATTTGAGACCTCTTTTCCGTCAGATGGACGGAGTATTTTGCCATTTGTCGGACCATTGGGAGCTGCCAGTCGTTCCATCATCATATTGGTAATGACATTTTTATATTTGCCAAATCCAAGGGCATCAAGTCTTGCGGCATCGTATGGATTCCATCCGGTAGCCCATATTATTGCACCTACCTTTAAGGAAATGGCTTGTGGTTTCATATGAATATCGATAGCTCCGTACTTGCAAGCCTCTATGCACTTGCCACAATCTTCTTCGCTACAGTAATCCCTGTCGATTACATACCTCATCGGGAAGGCGAAGTCTTGAGGCAGGTAGGCAGCTTTTGTTTTATCCATGCCAAAGTTAAAGTCATTCGGTCTTTCAGTAGTACATGCCTCCTCACAAGCCTTACACGCAGTGCAGTTCTCATTAACATAGCGGGGGTTAACCTTTATCGCTACATCAAAATCTCCTTCAGAGCCAGAAACCTTCTCTACTTCAGTCAGCGTATAAATTCTAATTCTCGGATTACTTTTGATCCTCCTGAAATTTATTTCGAGTCCGCAATTCGGAGGACACAACTTCGGGAAATATTTGTTCAGCTGGGATACTCTTCCGCCAAGGGTTGCCTCTTTCTCAATGAGAATAACATTATACCCCACCTCTGCTGTCTCTACCGCGGCGGTTATCCCGCTCATCCCGCCACCTATAACCAAGACAGTTTTCGTTTTCTCCACCACCATGCTACCCCTCCATGAGTAAATATTTTTCTCTTAAAGGAACTTAGGAGTCTTAATTAGTTTTGCTTCGTTTTCAATGTCTCTTTGAGCATCAAAATATATTTCAGATACCTAAAACCGAATTTCATCAGTGATACTTCGTCAGTCCTTATTTTCTGGATTTCATCTTTGTCTATCTCAAAGAGATCAAGAAGCGTGCTCTCAAATACATACTTTTTAAATCTATCTAAGTCATAACTTGCCATATACATCATTGCCTGCTTTTTATCGTCAAGGCTATGGCCGGGGACATCTCTTCTTAACTGGATCTCTTTCCACTCTCTGTTCATATCATCATAAAAATCAACTCCCTGGTCAATTCTCCATGTCTCGATCGTCCACTCCTTGCCCCCTTGAGAGCCAAGACAGTTTGGGTCTGTTATAAAGAAATAGGATTCCTCGCCCACTGCCTCTCCTCCTGATTGCCTGCTCATAGCAGTTACTTGGCCGATAGGGTAATAGCGGCAACTTGCCGGCCTGTCTGCATAGACGAAGCAGCCTTCAGGTGTAACAAAAGGGCATCTCTTCCTGCTGCCATCCATTGTCTTGATCATAGCGTAAGGATGCAAGGACTTTTCATCAATCGAAATATAGACGTAATTCTTAAGAAACTCCCCCGAGGAGATCTTCAGCCTCTTTTTCATCCTCAAGACATCATAGGGCGTCAGGATAATATCCGCCTGGCCGCAGCATCTGTTAAAGCATTTTATACCTTTATAACAGTTAAACTTAAATTTAGTGGCAAGAGTTCGGATAGTTGGTTCGACCATACTCATATCAAGCATATTCATTCTCTTTTTCCTCTCTCAGTTCATGAATTTATTAGGTAACTCCGTTAACACGCAAAACAGTCACATCGAAAATAGTTATTATAGACGACATAACAAAAAAGATTAAAGGGAGGGGACTTATTTCGAGGCTAAATATTCTTCCCTCCTGGCCTGAAGAAGCTTATCGACTGCTTTACCTTTAGGTTTTAAGGTATCTTCCCGGAATAGACTAAATCTTACCCATCTATAGCCAAAGCTTAAGAGTTCTTCCTCGTCTTCTTGTATCTTTTCGATCTCCATTTTTTTAATATCTATACTATCAAAAAAATGGGTCTCAAAAAGAAACCTCCTGAACTCATCCATGTCATAGCAGGCCATATAAAGCATCTTCGCCCTTTCTAAATCAAGCTTATTGCCCTTCCGGAAATAATTATGCAAAGTAATTTCCTTATAGGATTCATTCATTTTATCATAGATATCAATCCCTTGATCAGTCTTCCACTCCTTTATTATCCATTGTTTTTCTTCTCTGAACCCGAGACATGAGGGCTTTTCTGCTATAGAAAACTCTTCTTCGATCAAAAAATCTTCTTCCCCCGGAAAAACCGGAAATAGGGGATACATCCTGCATGCCCATGGCCTGCCGTGGTATATCATGCACCCACTTGGGGCAACAAAAGGGCAGCTTTTGTCTTCATCTTCTGACATTTTAAGCACTACCAGAGGCAGTCCTTCATCTCCCAGGAGTGAGATTGTATATCTCTTTAAGAACTCACCAGAAGACAATCCGCTGTCTCTTCTCATCCTGAAGAGATCGTAGGGTGTAAGAAAGATGTTTGTATCGCTGCAGCAGTCATTGAAACAGGGAAGACCGATGTGACACAAAAAATTAAATCTGTCCTGCTGGGAGAGCTTTAATTTAGTGTTACCTTCATTCATAAAGCATTTTCTTCTGCTATAACTACGGTCTAATAGATTTATGAGGAACGACCCTAAAAGAATCGTCCCTCATAAATCATGAGTAAATACCCCGTAGCTACTGGCCCGACCTATATAATAGAAATCATCGGTCTTCTGACCACCTGCCACTCCTTCTTATCCAGATCATACTTCATATTTACGAACTCCCTCTGATTCTCATCCAGGTTTAGGTAGTCGTGCTTATAGTAGTATCCAGGAAATCTCGACTCCTTCCGCGCCAGCCTTGTCCTTGCGCATGCCTCGCCGACCCAGTACCTATGGGTAGCCTCCCATGTCCTCAGCAGTTCGTGGATGTTCTTGGCGCCAATCTTATCCATATCCTCGCCGCAGAAGCCTAACTTCCAGATGCCTTCCTCGAGCATTTTGTCGGATGTTCCATAGAGGGTCTCCCATCCACCGCAATACTCGCCCATTATCTTCTGCACCCGGAATAGAAAATTATGAGGGGAGATATAGTTAGGATTTACATCACCCGTCACTGTATATCCGCTCTTTTCTTCGTAGAGGGCAAGCGGTCGGTATACCTCCTCTTTAAGCCTGTTTGTCGTGTCATCCGATATTGTCGGTTTATAGTCCTTCTGTTCGTAGACAAACCTGACCATTTCCTTTCCTACTATCCTTCCCTGTGCATGTGAGCCACTCGAAAACTTATGGGCGCATGCCCCCACTCCACACCCTGCAGTGAACAGACCCATAACGGTCGTCATGCAGTTATAGTGAGCCGGGAATGAATCCTTGTATTCGGCCGGCATAAGATCTTCAGGGCCACAGACCCAGGCACCGCTAGAGCAGGCATGTGAACCTATAAAGACAGGCTCTGACATTTGAAGCTCCATAGGCTTCTCTAATGGGTCTATATTATGGGCAGCCCAGTTTGTGGCGCCCGTGATAGTCATATCGAGAAAGTCCTCCCATGCCTCGTTTTCGAACTCTTTCAGCTTCTTCTTCATCTTCTTTGCATCTGGTGTCTCTTTCCGGATTCTCTCTGCCACCAGATCTGTACGCATAAAAAACGGCGCTTTGCCTTCCTGCTTTGTGAGTATCATCTCGTAGTTTCTCATAGGGGTTGGGCAAGGCTTCGCCTTGGAATATGGCGCCCACGCCTCTAACTGCGTTGGATATCCATCAACATATGACCCGCCATAGGCATCTGTTGCCGGCGTCTTAAATAACAGGAAGAATGCCCCAACCGGGCCATAGGAGTCTTTAAACCTTGGAGGGACGAAAGTATTATCCATCTGGGTGAGTTCGCCGCCTGACTGGAGTATAAGGGCATAGGTCGACCCGTTAACGAAGGGAGGCATCCATGACCTCCCGAAGCCTTCAGCCTGAGACCTTGGTCTAAATACATGGACCGCCCCACCCAAGGCACAATAAACCACCTTTGCCTTAAAGACATAGAATTTATCTTCCCTGACGCTAAAGCCGACTGCGCCACATACCCTGTTAGACTCTTTCTCATCTTTCAGGAGGTGTGTGATGTAAATCCTCTCTAGTAGTTCGCCTTTATCGCCGAGATCAGCTATTGCGCTTTTTGCTGCCTCTGCTACGAGGATCTTATAGCTCTCTCCGCTGATCATCACCTGCCACTCACCAGATTTTACATAATTGTCGTCTTCATCTTTCCATATAGGGAGCCCCCACTTCTCGAAGAGCTTGACGCTTGAGTCCACATGTCTTGCAACATCATAGACCAGGTCCTGCCTCACTAACCCCATCTGGTCATTCGTGACATACTCAACAAACCTCTCCGGCATACGGGGATTCTGGGTCACCTTTCCATCAAGTCCCATGTATGTATTGATGGCAGAAAGCCCCATCGCTACAGGGCCGCTTCTGTCGATAGCAGCCTTGTCCACCATCGTCACCTTTAAACCCAGCGGCTTTGCCCAGTATGCAGCCTCTACGACGGCACCACAGCCAGACATCCCCCCGCCAAGCACCAATATATCAGTCTCAACGACCTCTGTCGTAAATTCTTTCATAGTTGTCCCTCCTTTCTTATTTTTTCTGCGTTGGAAGTTCTTTTACTCCCATTATATCAGGCTCTCCAAGGAGCAAAGGATTAGCTAAATCTGCTGGATTTGCCTCAGGAAACCCCTCGAGCGCCTTTATCGAGGCCTCTGGTGTAGTCCTTGTTGGATATTTAAATCTTTTAACTCTCCCGTCTCTGTATGTGATTGTCCACATAATGTCCTCTGATCCCCTGAGCGGAGTTGATGCAGCGCCAAGAGGCATAAAATCTGCATATCCCCTGACATCCATAGCCTGTTGTGGACATAACTTTACACAACAGTAGCACTCCCAGCAATAATTAGGCTCCTGGTTGTAAGCCTTCATCTTCTCTTTGTCCAAAACCATGAGGTTGTTTGGACAAATATACATACATGCAGTCTTATCCAGTCCCTTGCAGCCGTCACATTTCTCACTAATCACATAGCTAGGCATCTAAAATACCTCCTTCTTAAGTTGATTGAGCATCAATCTAAAGATGCTTAATAGAAATTATTCAGTCGGTATATGATTACACGGCTAAACAACCCCTTTGCCTCATTCAAACGAAACAACCTAATTTCAAAGCTCTTGACTCACGCCTCCTTTCTATAATTAATACCAGTTATTAGCGCCAGTGTTACTAACTTAACAGTAGGCTTTGCCACCGGCTAACATAACTGATTAAGATCTCTCACCTAGACACGGAAAAAACATGATCCCTCTCTTCTTCAGTCAATCCAGCGTAATATCCCCTCAGTACCTCTAAGACTTCCGCCCTAATAAAACGCGGAGGCACCACTTCTCCCTCCGAAAGCACCTTTCTTATTTTTGTTCCGCTGGGGACTATCCTGTCCTCTTTTACATGTGGACATGTCTTTACTGACGCCATTCCGTCACATTTAAGACAGTAAAATACCCTGTCTACTATTTTGAGAGGCCTAATCTCTAACGCATCTTGGGAGACATCATCGAATATCTTCTGTGCATCAAAAGGCCCATAGTATTCATCAATACCCGCGTGGTTTCTGCCAATAATTAGATGACTACAGCCGTAATTCTGCCTAAAGACTGCATGAAGAAGGGCCTCTCTAGGCCCCGCATATCTCATATCGAGGGGGTATCCTGCATGCACGCAGGTGCCTTCGACAAAGTAGCGGTCAATAAGAACACCTATGGCCCTTGCAGTCACGCTTGCAGGGACGCCATCGACTGCCTCTAACTTTCCGAGCAGGTGGTGTATTAAAACGCCGTCACAGATTTCAATAGCGATCTTCGCAAGGTATTCATGCGCCCTGTGCATCGGGTTTCTAAGCTGAAGCGCCGCAACTGTGCTCCACCCCTTTTTCTTAAATATCTCTCTAGTCTCTGAAGGCTTCAGATAAATTTCAGGATACCTCTTTGGAAATATGCCCTCGCTCAAAACCTTTAAAGGTCCTGCAAAATTCACACCCGCCTGATTCACCACCATCCTAACCCCAGGGTGATCTATATCAGTAGTCCTGAATACCTGTTTACACTCGAACTCTTTATCGATCGTGTATTTTTCCGTCACCTTCATGGTAGCTATTATCTCGCTAGTCTCCCCTGATACAATGGCAACTTCCTCTCCATTTCTTACACTTCCAGCCTGCTCCTCGGTTGCAGAGACAGTTATAGGAATTGGCCAGAATGTGCCATCCGCCAGCTTGCACTCGGCACATACACCTTTCCAGTCATCATATCCCATAAACCCACTAAGTGGCGTAAACCCTCCGATACCCATCATTATCAGATCGCCAGCTTCCCGAGGAGTTACCCTTAACTGCGCAAGTGCCTTTGCCTTTTCCCTCTCTTCCTCTAATTCAGCGCCAGATAGCAAGAGAGGATTCAACCTTTTTTCTCTCCCATGAGGATTCACTAATGACGGGTTTTTCACTATCATATCTTTCATACGTCCTCTTGAGCTACATAGTTTAATAAGAGGGCAATTGCCTTCTTAAATTTCACTTAGAATCAAATATATCACAGATATTTTTAAATATATCATCGATATTGCCAGTTCCAACAACCGATTTCAATATACCCTTTTTGTGGTAATAGCCGATAAGCAATGCTGTTTGCGCACTATACACATCGAGTCTCTTCTTTATAGTCTCTTCCTTGTCGTCGTCTCTCTGGAATAACTCGCCGCTACATTTATCGCAGGCATTCTCTTTTTGAGAGGGCGTAAAATAGACATTATACATCTGCTCGCACGACTTGCATGTCCTTCTGCCTGTAAGCCTCTTCATAAGGTCTTCAAAAGGGATGTCGATGCTGAGCGCAACAGTTAAAGACATGCTTAAAGATCCAAGCATCCTGTCTAACGCCTCTGCCTGTGCTGTATTTCTGGGAAAACCATCAAGAATATATCCGCTCTTACAGTCATCCTGTCTTAGCCTTTCTTCAACCATGCCCAGCACGGTGCTGTCAGGAACAAGATCACCTCCGTCCATATATGATTTAGCCTCTTTGCCAAGGGCAGAGCCAACAGCAACCGCCTCTCTCAGGAGATCACCTGTAGAGATCTGCGGGATACCATATTTTGCGACAAGCCTCTTTGCCTGAGTGCCCTTTCCGGACCCAGGCGCACCTAAAAGAACCACCCTCATAAATATCCTCCGATTTGAAGCCTTAAAAGCAGAATTTACAGCATAGTTAAATCTCACTAATAGAGAAAAATAACAGATACGCAAAGGTTAATTCAAGAATAAAATCATTTTTAATTGTAATCCGGGTATTAATTTCCTTTATAAAAAGGAACGGCCTGAGAGCTAATGTAATCTTTAAGTTTTTTGATGGCCCTTCCACGGTGGCTTAGTGCATCTTTTTCATTTGATGGAATCTCTGCAAACGACCTATTATATTCCTCTGGATAAAAAATAGGGTCGTACCCGAAGCCCATTTTACCGCGCGGTTCCTTGCCAATTCTGCCTTCAACGAAACCAAAGAATGTTACGACTCGATTTTCAGCGGCATCTCTGGAGGTATCAATAGGAGCAGCGGCAGGAAATGAAACGGCAATACAGCATACAAACCTTGCCCCCCTTTCTGCATCTGCGATGTTTGCCATCTCGTTAAGGAGCTTATCGATGTTAGCAGTATCATTAGCGTCTTTGCCTGCATATCTTGCGGATATAATTCCTGGAGCCCCATGTAGGGCGTATACCTCAAGACCTGAGTCGTCGGCAATCGCTATCTTTCCTGTATGTCTTGCTGCTGACAAGGCCTTTTTCATTGCATTCCCCTCAAAGGTATCTCTATCTTCTTCTACTTCGGGACATAAAGGAAAATCATTTAGCGTTAATATAGTGATGCCCATACCGCCAAGAATTCTAGTCATCTCTTCAGCCTTTTTCTTATTTCTTGTGGCAAGAATTATCTCCATGGTTTGTAACTATTTAGGTTCGAGGTTCGAGGTTCAAGGTTTAAGGTTGTCTGTTTTGTGCTCTTCACCCTGGATCATTTTTCATCGCTCTTTAACCGTGAACCTAAGGAATCTGTATTTTTCTATAAAAGCATGTCTTGTTGCCTGTATGGCAGGCCACTGTTCCGTGCTGCTTGACTTTAATCAAGAGCGTATCTGCATCGCAGTCATAGAGTATCTCCTCTACCTGCTGCATATTGCCAGAGGTCTCTCCTTTTTTCCAATATTTCTGCCGGGATCGTGACCAGAAGTGCGTAAACCCCGTCTCTAATGTCATCCCCAAAGATGTTTTATTCATGTAAGCCATCATGAGCACACTGCCGTTATTTATGTCCTGCACTATGGCCGGGATAAGTCCTTTTTCATCAAATTTCAGTTCAGGTATCATTCTGTTTCATCCTTATAACTTATGCGGCTCTTTCCCACCTTTAAGAGGGCAATTTCCCCCTCCCTTGGTGGGCTGATTTCCACGTTCAACAGCCGTAGTATAGCATAATTAGACTTTTTGTCTGAAATCAATGGATTTAGCTTAAGGACAGATTCGGGCCTTGCCAGCAGTGTCAGCAATTTCGGTAATTTGACCTACTCATCTATAATTATTTACTATAATCTTGTGACTTTTAAAAGTTGGAGAGATTTACCTTGATTTAACACGGTCAACTGAATAAATAATGGCTACAGATATACATAGCAAAAAGGCGGTTATACTGCTGAGCGGAGGGGTGGATTCCTCCACAACAGCAGCAATTGTGAAGGCAGAGGGGTATGAATTTTATGCGTTAAGTCTTGATTACGCCCAGAGACATAGACTTGAGCTTGAGTCTGCCAAGATGGTAGCGGATGTCCTTGGAGCAAAGAAGCACCTTACAATAAGGTTCGACCTCGGAGAAATTGGGGGTTCTGCATTGACGACCGATATGAAAGTACCTAAAACCAGCAGCAAATCAATAGCAACGGGTAACGAGTTGAAGACTGAAGAAAAAGAATCACTGCTTGCCATTCATTGTCCGTCACTAATCCCTGACACCTATGTCCCTGCCCGCAATACAATCTTTCTCTCTTTTGCCCTCTCATGGGCAGAAGTGCTCGAGGTGACTGATATCTTTATTGGTGCAAATGCGGTAGATTACAGCGGGTATCCCGACTGTCGTCCTGAATATCTTAAGGCGTTTGAGGAGATGGCTAACCTATCGACAAAAGCAGCGGTAGAAGGCAGAATCAGGGTCAGAATAAATGCACCGCTCCTTTATATGACAAAGGCAGAAATAATCAGGAAGGGCGTAGGTCTAGGATTCGATTATTCCCTTACATGGAGTTGTTATGACCCCCAGCCCAGAGATGCTGTTTGCGGTTCATTGATAGTTCCATGCGGCAGGTGTGACAGTTGTCGTTTCAGGGCAAAGGGCTTTGAGGGAGCTGGATTTAAAGACCCTCTTTTATCTCGACTTAGAAAACCCATAACAGAGACAGCTTAAACTCATCTTATGCTTGATTCACTCTTTAATCCAAAATCGGTTGCTGTGATTGGCGCATCTAAGGATCCCAAAAAAGTTGGATATTCTGTCTTAAGCAATCTTGTCGAGTCCAGCTATGCTGGCAAGATATATCCAATAAATCCTTCTGCTTCGGAAATACTCGGACTGAAGGCCTGCCAAAAGATATCAGAGACAGGGAGTAACATTGACCTTGCGGTTATTGCAATTCCGGCCAATTCTGTCCCGGCCTGTCTCGTCGATTGTGCAAATTCTGGCGCCAAAGTAGCGGTTATTTTAAGCTCAGGCTTTAAAGAGACGGGCATAGAGGGTATGAAATTAGAAGAAGAGATTAGAAAAATCAGTACCACTCATGACATTCGCGTCCTTGGTCCTAACTGTCTCGGTGTCGTCAACACAGCTAACCGCATGAACGCTACGTTTGCATCTGGAATGCTGCCGCAGGGAAGGGTAGCCTTTTTTTCTCAATCAGGCGCCCTCGGCATCGTAATTCATGATTGGGCAATCGGAAATAAGATCGGGGTCTCAAAATTCATAAGCCTTGGCAACAAGACAGACCTCAATGAAATAGACTTTATAGAGTACTTCATCGATGATCCGAAGACAGATGTCATAATCGGATATGTTGAGGATGTGGTGGATGGGAAGAGATTTCTGGATGTCGCTAAAAAGGCAACAAAAATAAAACCTATCATACTCTTGAAATCAGGAGGCACTGAGGCAGGGGCAAGGGCAGCATCATCGCATACTGGCGCACTTGCAGGGTCTGAAGTCGCTTTTAATGCAGCATTTAAGCAGACAGGAATTATCAAGGCAGAAGGAATTCAGGACTTCTTCGATGCAGTCCTCGCATTCTCTGGAGGTAAGCTGCCAGCAGGAGACAGGCTGCTTATTATTACAAATGCAGGTGGTCCAGGAATAATCGCGGCAGATGCATCCGAAAGGCTCGGACTAAAATTGCCCCGAATGTCAAATGATGCCATAAGATCAATAGCAGGGTTTTTACCAAAAAATGCGTCCCTTTACAACCCGGTAGACATAATTGGGGATGCAACATCAGAGAGGTATGCCGTTGTGTTGAACAAGGCTGTCGATGACCCCAATATAGATGGAATAGTCGTGATACTTACACCGCAGGCAATGACAGATGTAAATAATGCTGCAGAGATAATTATCAACACATCAAAAAGGACCGACAAACCAATAATAACATCCTTTATGGGGGAGACGAAGGTGAAGGAATCCGTCGAGAGGCTTAAAGTTAGCTCCATATCAAACTTCTCTTATCCAGAGGCGGCAGTTAAGGCATTTAAAAGGCTTAGTGATTATAATAAATGGAGAAATATTGGGGAAGATATATCTCCTTCTGTCGAAGGAGGAGATGAGAGATTCAATGCCGCAAGAAGGCTCATCGATAACTTGCTGAAGACAGAAAGATACGAGGTTGGTGAAGATATTGCAATGACAATACTCTCTTATTATGGATTCACATTTCCTGAGAGGGCGCTTGCCCGCTCTGCTAAAGAGGCTGCTATCATTTCAGAGAAAATGGAGTTTCCGGTGGTGATGAAGGTATCTTCGCCTGACATTCTCCACAAGACAGATGTTGGCGGCGTAAAACTTAACATAAATTCCGAAATTGCTGCCGAGGATGCGTTTATCGAGATAACATCTAATGTGAAAAGGGTTATGCCAGATGCATTCATAGACGGTGTAATGGTTTACGAAATGATTAAAAGCGGCAAAGAGGTAATACTTGGCGTCTCCTATGACAGGACATTTGGGCATATGATTATGTTTGGGTTGGGAGGAATATATACTGAAATCCTAAGGGATATATCATTCAGGATAGCGCCCGTGTCGTACAGGGAGGCTTTATCGATGATAAACGAAATTAAGGCTTCTGCCTTGCTAAAGGGCGTGAGGGGAGAGAAGCCCGTAGATATAGCTTCGATCATTGACGGCATATTAAATATCTCAGCCTTTGTGGCAGATTTCCCGGTAGTATGCGAACTCGATATAAACCCGTTGCTGGTTATGACCAGAGGCGCCTTTGCCCTCGATGCAAGGATTATTTTTGAGCAACCTAAGGCCTGATCAAGGCACCATATAAGGCTAGAGGATGTGTGGCAACGAGGGAAGGGCAAGGAGTAAAGAACCTCATCCCCTCTGCGCTATGCGATACCCGGCGTAATTATTTTTAACTGCAATCAGGTATAATAAACCATAACATAAGGAGAAAAGAGATGCGCTCAATATTCATAGGGTCTAATAAGGGCTACACCGGAAAGACCTTTTTTGCGATTGGTCTTGCCCTCAAACTGATGGAAGAGGGATACAAGGTCGGTTATATAAAACCTTTTGGCAAAACGCCGGCAAAGAGAGGCCATGAGGTGTTCGATGCAGATGCCTTATTTGTAAAAGAGGCTCTCTCCCTTTCTGACCCCATGGATGTTATTTCGCCCTTTGTCTTAAATTACGAGACACAAAATGTGGTGTTAGAAGGAGACACAAAAGATATCAAAAAAAAGATACTGAATGCCTTTGAGTCACAAAGAGATAAAGACTTTGTTATCATTGGCGGTGCTGGTGACCTCTTTGAAGGCTCAACACTGGGCATTGACGCACTCCGGCTTATAGAAGAGATAGATGCTGGCGCAATAATCATAGAGTTCTGGAGTGGCGATGTCTTTATGGATACCATCATCGGGGCCCGCAGACTTTTGGGTAAACGATTCATAGGTGGAATCATTAACAAGGTGCCGCTGAACATCTTGTCTTATGTGAAAGAGACCTCCATGCCATTTTTGCAAAAAAGAGGAGTCACAGTTCTTGGCGTCTTTCAGAAAGATAACCTCCTTGAATCTATATCCGTAAATCAAATTAATGAAATCCTGAATGGACATGTCCTTTGCTGTGATGACAAACTCGATGAGCTTGTAGAAAACTTCTCAATAGGCGCAATGGAGGTGGACAGCGCCATCAGCTACTTCAGGAGAATTCCGAACAAGGCAGTGATAACAGGCGCCTGTCGATTTGACATACACCTTGCTGCTATGGAGACATCGACAAAATGCATAATCCTTACAGGTGGGCTTGGCACAAACGATGTAGTTATTGGACAGGCACAATCCAAAGGTATCCCTATCATATCGGTAACAGAAGACACATTTACTGCAATCAATAAAATTGAAGCTGGCACTGGAAAGACAAGGATACGGGGAAAAAGAAAGACGGACCGCGCAAAGGAGCTTATTGATATAGAATTCAATATGGATGAATTTCTAAAGAGTGTGAACCGCAATTAAATGAGACCGCAACTATCGACAAGCAATGAGTAATCTAAAAAAGGGCTCCAGATGGAGCCCTTTTTTAGTAAAAAAGTTAACTAGCAAAACCAAGAGGATCTACAAAGAGAATAATTAAAGCAACAAGAAGGGTAAAAATAGCGACCGACTCCATCAATGCAAGACCGATAATTTGGGTTACCATGACCTTACTTGATGCCCCTGGATTCCTTGCAGTGCCTTCTGCCGCTCCTTTAGTTGCAATGCCCATTCCAATACCAACTCCTGCAGCG
Source organism: Thermodesulfovibrionales bacterium (assembly GCA_021129835.1). Taxonomy (GTDB): domain Bacteria; phylum Nitrospirota; class Thermodesulfovibrionia; order Thermodesulfovibrionales; family Dissulfurispiraceae; genus JAJOKM01. The sequence goes on from JAJOKM010000082.1 coordinate 22,023, forward strand.
GCAATCCCCATCCCGAAAACAAGGCCGAGACCAATGATGCCCACATATAATCGTGAAGCGGCAACAGCTTCTTCTCCGGCAAAGGCGTAGGGCACAGATACAAATGCAGCAAAAACAGCAAGTAACAGAAAACCCCTTAACAACAACAGATTGTTCATTCCTTTCCTCCTTTCTTTAAGTTTTTTAATGTGCTTCCTCAACCGAACCAGCAATATATAATGCGGTTAACAAAGCAAACACAAACGCCTGTATTATGCCAATCAGCGTACCAAGGCCTAAAATAATAACGGGTATAATAGCTGGTACCAGCATAAGCAATACAAACATGAGAATCTCTTTTGATACCATGTTACCAAAAAGCCTGACAGACAAAGTAATAGGCCTTACAATGTGAGAGATAACCTCCACAAAAAATATCAGCGCCATAAGGGGAAGCGCATAAATCTTTCTGATCGGCCCCAGAAAATGATTTATATAACTAATACCATGAATCTTGAATCCGTAATACTGATACACGAGAAAGACAACAACCGCCACCGACGCAGTTACATTTATATTAGCTGTGGCTGAGGCAAAGCCGGGGATCAATCCCATCATGTTGCATACGAGAATATAGAGCCCAATAGCGCCGATAAACGGATAAAACACCCTTCCCCAATGACTGCCGATAAGAGATCTCCCCAGGAAATTAAGGAAAAAATCTGCAACAGACTCCATCACATTCTGAAACCCTGATGGGACAAGGCTCAATCTCCTTCTCAATATAAGGGCGGCAACAATCAAAACAACCATTGCAAGCCATGAATGAAGGACATATACCGGAATTCCTGGAACTAACGCGCCCAGAATTGTCACCTTTTCTAATTCCATTAAACCTCCCCTTTCAGATCATTTCCATATTTTCTGTATTTCCTTCTGTAAATACCTTTTTCGTTATTGCTCCTCACTCGTCATTGCGAACGAAGTGAAGCAATCTTGGCGGGATTGCCACGCCCTTCGGGCTCGCAATGACATTTTCATACCCTTTTGTATGCTGAAAACAGGCTCTTCAACGTTTCGTGTGGGTAGCCCCTTTGGTTCCTTCCTATTTTATAAGCAATTAGCTCTTAGCTAACAGCTAAATACTAAGTGGGCATTTTCCCCTCCCTTGATGGGAGGGGCAAGGGGAGGATGTCCGAAACATTTTTCTCTATCTGTCAGTCTTTTTTAAAAGGCTTTAGCTTTGGAG
>JAJOKM010000078.1 GCA_021129835.1 Thermodesulfovibrionales bacterium
CTGAAAAATCTTCAAACAATCAGCATGCTTGATAACCTCTAAATCACCCTCACCCTAACCCTCCTCATCAAGGGGGAGGGCATATTATGTTACCAACTCAATTTGGGAAAGAGCCAGCTATTTTCTATCTCTATTTCCAGGGACCTACAGGTAGTCTTTATATTTATAGACCATTTATGCTACAATCAAAAGTGTTAGTGCGGATATGTATTGCCTTGGTCTGCATATTCACCTTTGTTTTTTGGTAACCACTCAGGTCTTCCTTTTTAGAAAAGAATATGTTTTTTTGCTCATCCCCACTTTAGAAAAGGGGGGCGAGGGGGGATTTGAAAACATTTGAATAGTAACTATGCTTTCGTATAATTCAGGATAAATATGAAGGTAATTATGATTCATAAAATCTCCCCTAACCCCTCTTTACCAACGAGGGAGATAAAGAAAATATACCTGAGTAGTTACAATTGGATTAACTATACATTGATTGAGATGGACAGCGCATTTGGGTTTTATGTTTAAGCTAAAGGCCGCTGCCAAGATAAACTGGTCACTTTATGTCTTAAATAAACGGGATGATGGCTACCATAATATTCTCTCTTTAATGCATTGCATAGGGCTTTATGATACCCTTACATTTGACTACTCAGATAGACTTGAACTTCGCACGAATATGGACCTGCCGACAGAACAAAACCTTGTTTTTAAGGCAGCAGACATGCTCCAGAGGCATACAGGCATAAAGGCAGGGGCCAAGATTACACTCAAAAAAGATATCCCTCCAGGGGCCGGGCTCGGGGGAGGGAGCAGTGATGCGGTATGTGCCCTTATCGGTTTAAATAAACTCTGGGGGATTGGGCTCAGTAAGGATGAGATAAAGACTCTTGGTAGTAAAATAGGATCTGACATGCCTTTTTTTCTTGAGTGCCCACTGGCTATTGTTGAGGGAAGAGGAGAATTTCTGACTCCGTTAAGGATAGGTATTCCTTATTTTTTATTGGTAGTAAAACCAAAGGTATCCGTATCTACAGCGTGGGCGTATGGAGAAATAGGGGAAAGGGGGAAAGGTCGAAAACCAGACATAGAATTGACAAAAAATGCGAACAATATTAAGTTAGTTTATGAAGCACTTAAGTCTGGAGATACCTCTTTTCTTGATGATATCATTTATAATGACTTTGAACATATTGTAGCAAAAAAACATCCTGTCGTCGCCAGTCTGAAGGAAGATTTGCTGAGGGCTGGAGCGACTTCGGCAATTATGAGCGGAAGTGGTTCATCTGTCTTTGGCCTTTTTGAGAGTAAAGAGAGGGCAGTTAAAGCCTCCATGCATTTTGAGACATGCTGGCATAGGGTTGTGGAAACACTAACAACAAAAAAGGCGTGATAAAACTGAAACGTTGCAATGGGGTGTCGACAAGCGGCAAGTCAGCAGATTTTGGATCTGCCATTCCCAGGTTCGAATCCTGGCACCCCAGCTCTCAAACTAAGCAAGTATTAGGGATGGAATAGAAAACAGATGGAGGAAAAAGATGCCTGAAGGAATTAAGCTCCTCTCAGGGAATGCAAATAGACCTCTCGCCGCTGATGTCAGCAAACATCTTGGTATTCCGCTAACGGATACTACTGTAACCACATTCAGCGACGGCGAAATAATGATCCAGATTAACGACAACATACGGGGCTTTGATGTCTTTGTCGTTCAGCCTACATGCACGAATGCCAACAATAATATCATGGAATTGCTGCTCATAATAGATGCGTTAAAGCGGGCATCGGCCAAGAGAATAACAGCGGTGATACCTTATTTTGGCTATGGAAGGCAAGACAGGAAGGTGCGACCACGAGTCCCCATATCTTCGAAGCTTATGGCCGATCTTATTACTGTAGCTGGCGCCAATCGGGTATTAACGATCGACCTTCATGCAGCACAAATACAGGGTTTCTTTAATATACCGGTCGATCATTTATACGCCGCGCCTGTTTTGTTAGACTATATCGAAAAAGAGTGCGAGTTTGAGAATCTTGTTATAGTCTCCCCGGATGCAGGTGGCGTTGAAAGGGCCCGTGACTTTGCAAGAAAGGTGAATGCATCTATTGCTATTATTGATAAAAGGCGTGAAGCCATTAATGTTTCGAAGGTTATGAATGTAGTAGGCGATGTAATGGGAAGGGATACCATTATTCTCGACGATTTAATAGATACTGCAGGCACAACAATACGGGCAGCGCAAGCATTAAAGGACAGTGGGGCCAAAAGAGTGTTTGCAGCCTGCACACATGCTGTGCTGTCAGGACATTCTATTGATAGGATAAACAATTCAGCATTGGAGGAAGTTATAATTACTGACACAATCCCTTCGAATAACAAGATCAATGTTTGCAAGAAGTTAAAGGTCTTAAGCATATCATCTCTTTTGGCAGAAGCGATAAGAAGGATACACGAGGAGACATCAGTGAGTTCATTATTTATTTGATTTAGGTGAAACCTGATTAGACGTCCTATAAAGCTCAGGACGTCTAATCAGGTATATTATACCAGGAGGCAATATGGAGAAGGTAATTCTCAACTTAGAAAGAAGAGAAAAAGGCGGTAAAGGTGTAGCAAGATCATTGAGGAGGCAAGGCATTATTCCAGCGGTTCTCTATAAAGGAGGCAATTCATTACCGGTGCAGATTTCAAGAAAAGAGATTTCGCAATTCATAAACAAAACAGCCGGAAAACAGGTGGTTGTGGATCTCCAATTCCCTGACGATATGAGACAAGCTATATTAAAGGACTATCAGGTTGATCCGATCCGGGGTGATCTGCTACATGTGGACCTTCAAGAGGTAGCAGCTACCGAGACGATAAGGGCAGTGGTGCAAGTGGTTATAAGGGGAGATGCAGTTGGTATTAAGCGGGACAGGGGGATATTGCAGTATGGTATAAGAGGAATAGAGGTCGAGTGCCTCCCTGGTAAGTTACCAGGGCATGTCAATGTAGATGTCTCCAAAATGGAAATCGGGCAATCAATTCATGTGGGTGATTTAAAAATTGAAGAGGGGATTCATATTCTCACAGATCCTGAAGAGGTTGTTGTTACTATAGCGACAGTTAAGGAAAAAGAAGAGATTGCCCCACTGACGACAGAGACTGTTGAGCCCGAAATTGTCAAGAAGAGCAAGAAGGTAGAATAATAAGAAAAATAAAGCAAGTGAGCAGTTAAAGACATGTGGGTCATCGTTGGTTTAGGTAATCCTGGCAATAAATACTCCAAGACCCGTCATAATATTGGCTTTAGAGTGGTGGACCTGCTTTCAGCGAGGTGGGGTATTGCAGTGGAAAAGACAGATATGTATCTCATCGGCCGGGGTAATATAGAAGGAAGGGGAGTAACCCTTTTAAAGCCCCTCACTTTTATGAATAGAAGCGGACTTGCTGTAAGAAAGGTACTCAAAGCGATGGATATCATCTCGGATAATTTGTCAGAAAGCTTAATCGTCATACATGATGACATCGATATCGATACAGGTATAATAAGAATTAGAAGGAGAGGGTCTTCTGGAGGGCACAGGGGCATTGATTCGATAATTCGAGAGGTGGGGAAAGGAGATTTTATTCGGGTTAAGGTGGGCATAGGACGGGACAGGGAGGTTCCTGTTGAGGAGTATGTCCTCAGTAATTTCGGTGTGTCTGACAAAAATGTCATAAAAGATGCTGCAATTAATGCAGCTAATGCCGTTACGGCTATTATAAACAATGGGGTCGAGATGGCAATGGGGGAATATAATCGTCTGAACCGGAAGCAAGAAGTTACGAAGGGGCTATAAATGATAATCATTTTATGTCTTACACTTACACTTATACTTGTTTTAATGCCATCTCTTGCCTTTGCATGGGGTCCCCTGACCCATGCTTACCTTGGCAGTAGCATATATTCATTCGCATCCTTAATCCCTGCGGGTATAATTGCGCTTTTAAAAGCGTACCGAAAGGACTTTATTTATGGGAATCTTATAGCAGATATGATCTTAGGAAGAAAATATCTGCCTTATAGCAAAGACTCTCACAGTTGGGATGTTGGATTAAGACTTTTAGACCAGGCAGAAAAAGAGCCTGAAAAGGCGTTTGTTTATGGCTATCTAAGCCACCTCGCTGCTGATACAGTGGCCCATGAGATTCTTACAAAAGACAAGAGAGATTTGGGACATGCGTGGCTCGAAATTAAGGCAGACAGCATAATAGACAAGGTATTCTGGTTAGAATCAGTGAACATCAGCAGGGCAGTCCAGCGAAGGAATGATAGGTTTTTGGAGGGCTCTATAGAAAAGTTTATTTTCTCTTTCAAGACTAATAAAAGGATATTTGAAGGAATAGTGCTTCTATCTGTCTTTAATAAGAAGAGAAAGAGTGGAATAGACCGGGAATATATCTCCATCCTCCACAATGAGTCTATGACAAGAATGTTGGATTTATTGAAAAATGGCAAAAACGCCGCTGTTTTGAGTAAGAGCCCATTATAAGACAAAATCCCTGGTGTTTTACCCCAGAGCCTATTTTAAATATGCTTGATAAAAACTACCTTCTTCCAGTTGATGCATTAAGACTTATTCTGAATTCTATCCATAGAAACTATCCGTCAGACGAAAGGCTGAAAATAGAAGAGTGCTATGGCCGTATTATAGCCCTTGATGTTATTTCGACGGAAGACCTTCCTGCCTTTTATCGTTCTACTGTTGATGGATATGCCCTAAATTCTACGGACACATTTGGAGCAACGGATACCCTTCCGACTTATTTTATTGTGGAGAACGAAGTGACAATGGGCGATGTTCCTGCCTTCAAACTCAAAAAAGGGGAAGCCGCAAAAATTCCCACAGGGGGAATGTTACCAGCAGGTGCTGATGCGGTTGTAATGCTGGAACATGCCAATGCCGTATCTGATAATATGGTAGAGGTGTTGAGACCCGCTGCCCCCAATGAAAATGTAATTCAGAAGGGAGAAGATATAACGAGAGGAGAGATCGTCCTCACAAAAGGGCATAGGCTAAGGGCACAAGACATAGGAGCGCTTGCAGGCCTTGGTATAACCGAGATAAAGGTCTTCAAAAAACCTGTAGTCTCAATAATATCAACAGGCGATGAAATAGTTCCGGCAAATAGTTCTTTACATTTAGGGCAGGTGAGAGACATTAACTCATTTACTCTGGAAGGACTGATAAATGAACATGGCGGCAGATCTCTAAAGAAGGGTATCTTTAGAGATGAGTATGAAACTATAAGAAATGTGATTGAAGAGTCTCTTCATGATTCAGATATGGTCTTAATAATCGGAGGCACTTCCGCAGGCACAAAAGATATGACGGCTGATATTATAAATGATATTGGTCGAAATTATACTGAAAAATCTGGTCTGCTTTTTCATGGTTTATTACTGAAACCTGGAAAGCCCATGATAGGGGGAGTTGTGAAAAATATACCAATTTTAGGTCTTCCAGGACATCCTGTTGCTATGGTTACCTGTTTTGATCTCTTTATAATGCCTCTTATGGAAAGGTTAAGCGGCGTCATTTTAAAGGGGGAGAGGTTTTTAAAGGTCGTAAGAGCCAAGATGGCTAAAAATATTGCCTCTGCCGCTGGCAGGGAAGACCATATAAGGGTTTGCCTCGAGGAGAGAGAAGGTGAATTGTCTGCTCTGCCTATTTTGGGCAAATCAGGACTGATAAATACTCTTGTTAAGGCAGACGGTATTGTTGTTATTCCCCCTGGAAAACTGGGTCTTGATTCAGGGGAAGAGGTTACAGTGAGGTTATTTTAAAGGCATATAATATTGAATTCTGAATACTGAATACCGGAGCAATTACAAAGCTAAGACATAGTCTCAATTTGCTGATAAAAGAAGGCCTCTGGTATACTATTCAAGGACAACAAGAGGAGCAAGATATGGTTAGAGTAGCAATTACTTTGATTATGGGCATTATTATAGTAGGTTTGGTGGTTTTTTTGCCACAAGAAAGAATCTCTGCTACCCAAGGATACACCCTTAATGACCTTTATAGGATTGCGCTACAACGGGCAGAGGTGATAATGATCTCAAAAGATAATCTGTATGTCTCAGAGAGGACTAAAGATAAGGCAGTCTCAGCACTCATGCCGAGGATCTCTATAATTGGGGGTTATACGAGATATTTCTTGCCCACGGATAATATTGTTCGACCCGATGACGTCATATCAGGGGGAGTAAGAGTAGACCAATCGTTCTCGCTTGCTGGAAGAGAGTTTATCGCCCTTAGAGGGACGAGGGTAGGCGTCGATAAAAGTAAATATGACCTCTATGCAGTAAAAGAGAAATACCTCCTTCGTGTAGCCTCGGCTTACTACGACGTAAGAAGTGCAAAAGGAGAGATAGAGATCGCAGCGGCCCATGTAGAGAGGCTCACAGGGCATAGAGATGCCGCTGCTAAAAGGTTCAAGGTTGGCGAGGTGACAAAGACCGACCTGCTCAGGGCAGAGGCTGAGTTGGCAGGAGCAAAATCAGAACTTATAATGGCAGAAAATGCCCTCGAGATTGCAAAGGCTATCCTTGCAAGGGTTGTTGGATTGACTGGCGATTTTGTTATCAGGGATTCTAATGCCAGATATAAAAATATAGCCGCTCACGACCTTAATTTATTAAAAAAGACGGCGCTTGCGGAGAGGGCAGAGATGAGGTCTTCTATACTCCAGAGTAAGATGGCGGAGAAAGAGGTTCGACACACTAAAGGGGCTTATTGGCCGACCCTCTCTATGGAAGCTGTTTATATGAGAACAGAGGAAAATCCAGCACACCCGCTTTTCATCGAGGAGAGCTTGCATGTCGGCTTCAGGCTAAATTTTCTTATCTTTGATGGGGGGTTAAGACGTGCAGAGATAAGACAGACAAAGGCAAGGCAGAGGCAGGCAGAGCTCCTTCGTGAAGATCTAAGGAAGTCGATAAACATCGAAGTCGAGAGTATCTATTTAGACCTTATGACACAAAAGGGCATTCTTGAATTTCTTGAGAATCAGGTCATATTCGCCAAAGATAATTTTGATCTCATCTCAAGGAAGTATGAATTTGGGCTTGCTACCGGCATAGATGTCATGGATGCAAGCGCCCTGCTCGTCACTTCTAAAAGGCAATTATCAGAGGCGGCATATAATTATGAGCTATCCCTTGTGAGACTGAAGCGGGCAACCGGGACGCTCTTAGAGTCGGTGGAAGGCAGATGAAAAACCAGAGGAGCGACGACAGAATGGCGAGAAAGGCACTTATTTTTATATGTTGTCTCTTATTTAGTGTCTCTTTTTTGCTGCTCCTTCCAGGATGCAAAAAAAAAGAGGAGCCACCTGTTCCGGTGATCGTTGATGTCTGGGTCCAGACGGCAGAGATAAAGACAATTATACCATCTATAGAGGCAATCGGCACATTGAACCCTTACGCTGAGGTCATCGTAAGTTCTGAAGTAGCCGGGATATTAGATGATGTGAAGGTTGACGAAGGGACAATAGTCTCAAAGGGGATGGTCTTGGCAATAATTGACGATACAGACTATAGACTCAGCGCTGAGATGGCCAAGGCAGACTTAAGGAAGGCCGAGGCAAATCTTAATAATACAAGACTTACATTTGAGAGAAAGTATGCCCTTGCCGAAGAAGGGCTGGTTACGAGACAGAAGTTTGATGACATATCGGCAAGGCTTGCTATTTCAGAGGCTAATGTTGACATTGCCAGAGCGGCCCTAAACACTGCAAAAGAGAGACTTGACAGGACGACGATATATTCTCCTCTGTCAGGTGTAATAAAGAAAAAGAAGGTATCAGCAGGCAGTTTTGTAGGAATCGGCTCACCCCTTTTCGTCGTAATCCAAAACGACCCACTCAGACTCAGCTTTACAATTGCCGAGAGATATGTTGGGAAGGTGCGTAGAGGGCAGGAGGTGGCATTCAGGGTAGGCGCCTTTCCTGATATAAGATTTAAGGGGACTCTGGATATCATTTACCCATCTCTCGATGAAAGGACGAGGAGACTGAGGGTCGAGGCGATAGTGCCAAACCCAAATAGACTTCTTAAGCCAGGTTTTTTTGCAAATGCAACACTTTATATAGGCGCCAAAAGGGATATCGTTGTTGTTCCGACTACTTCGTTGATTTTTGATAGCGACGGGATAAGGGTCTTTGTTATTGAAGATCACAGGGCAGTCGAGAGATTTGTGAAAGTCGGCATGAAATATGAGGGGGTAGCAGAGATTATAGAAGGCATCGAAAAAGGAGAAGAGGTCGTTACAGCAGGGCAGCACAACCTTTTTGGAGGAGTTAAGGTAAATGTGGCTCACTGACACCGCAATAAAACGCCCCGTCCTTACGATGATGGCCGTTGCAGCAATCGTTATATTCGGCATTGTTAGCTACCCCAGAATAGGGGTGGATCTATTTCCGAAGGTCGACTTTCCTTTTGTGAGCATTATTACGACGCTTGCCGGTGAATGCCCTGAAGTCATGGATGTCGATGTTACAGATGTAATTGAAGAGGCAGTCGGCACAATTGGAGGGGTAAGGAAGATATTTTCTGAAAGTAAAATGAACACCTCGGTGGTCTTTGTAGAATTCGATTTAGGGAAGGATATAGATGTTGCTATCCAGGAGACACTAGAAAGGATATCTGCTATCAGGGGGGATCTGCCCAGAGATATTGATGAACCTGTAGTAATGAGAGTCGACCCTGCTGCAGTAGCGATAATGTGGCTCACCCTCAAAGGGGAAGTGTGTAAGATGGAACTTTCGACCTATGCTGATAGGATGCTGAGAGAGCAGCTCCAGAGGATAAGAGGCGTAGGCGCGGTGCAGATGAGCGGACTCAGATTAAGGGAGGTGCGGATATGGCTTGACAATGACAAGCTCAGGGCATACCAGATAACTTCCCACGATGTCAAAAAGGCGCTCCAAAGAGGAAATATAGAACTCCCCGGTGGAAGAATCGAGGGCAAGACAAAGGAGTTTACCATCAGGATAAAGGGTGAATTCCTGAAGGTTCAGGACTTTAATGACCTTATAATCGGCTTCTACGAAGGTTCTCCTGTACGGCTTAGCAATGTAGGCTGGGTAGAGGACGGAATGGAAGAGGAGCGTTCAATTGCGAGATTTAACGGATTGCCTGCAGTCGGTCTTGGCATCCAGAAGCAGTCTGGAGCCAACACTATAGAAGTTATAGAGAGGGTTAAAAAAGAACTTGTAGAGATTAAAGAGGGACTCCCGCCTGAAATGAGCATAGCAATAAGTTTTGATCAATCCGTATTTATAGAGCGATCGATAACCGAGATCAAGTATCAACTGATATACGGGGGGCTGTTTGCCTTATTGGGGGTTCTTTTACTCTTGAGAAGCTCACGAGTTGCTATGATATGCGCGATATCTCTGCCGATCGCGATAATATCCACATTTACGATGATGAACCTCTTTGGCTTTACATTTAACAATATGAGCATGCTTGCCCTCGCTCTGTCTATCGGTCTCCTCATAGATGATGCAATTGTAGTTAACGAAAATATCCGAAGGCATATAAATGAAGGGATGCCTCCTGCCCAGGCGGCATCATTTGCCGTCCGAGAGATAGGCTTTGCCGTCATGGCAACGACCCTTGTTGTGGTTGCCGTATTTATTCCGATAGCCTTTTTAGAGGGGCTGATAGGGAGGTTTTTCCTCGAATTTGGCCTTACAGTCGTCTTTGCAATAACCATATCCCTCATTGTCGCACTCACCGTGACGCCCATGTTAGCATCCCGTTTCTTAAGGAGCGAGGAAGAGCGGAAAAGGGCATCTTCGATATACAGGCTCACGACTGGGTCTGAATGGCTATATAAAAAAGTTGAGCTAATTTATAGCCGTCTTTTAGAGGCTGCGATTAATCATAAGGCTGCTGTATTGTCAATTGCTACCGTTGTCTTTCTGTCGGGGATCCTTGTTGCAACATTTGTGGATAAGGAGCTTATGCCTATGGAGGATCAGAGCCAGTTTATTGTCTGGCTTGAGGCGCCCCCGGGCCACTCCGTTTCTGCGACATACAGTCTGCTTAGCCAGTCAGATGCCGCTATACGAGAAATTCCGGAGGTAGAGTCTACCTTTTATGCACAGGGAATTCAAGGGAATGTAAATGAAGCGTGCATATTTGTCAGACTAAAACCAATAGCAGAGAGACAGAGAAGCCAGATGCAGATAATGGCAGAGGCCAGGGAGAAGATAAGGGGTAATTTTCCGGGAATTGAATTGTCTGTCGATGAGGTCCCTAGGATTGGTGGCGGAATGAGAGTGACTCCGATAGAATATGTCATAACAGGCCCTGACCTTGAGTCTGTCAGGGCATATGCGGAGCAGATTGCCGCTGAGTTTTCGAAAGTGCCCGGGGTTGTTGATGTTGACCTCTCAGTCGTAGCAGGAAGACCAGAGCTTACTATATTCATTGACCGGGATAAGGCAGCAGATTTAGGTGTTGATATTGCTACCGTCGCCGAAACAGTGAATTTCTTGGTTGGCGGAGAGGTTGCCGTAACAAAATTCAGCGAAGCAGGCAGGAGATATGATGTGATGGTGCGGCTGAGGCCTGAAGACAGAGATACCCTCGATGACATAAAACAGATCTATGTAAGGTCAATGGATGGTAGGCTCATAAGCCTCTCGAGCATTATCTATATCAAAAAGGTTGGCGGTCCAGGCACAATTAGCAGAGTAGACAGGCAAAGGGCTGTCATCCTGTTTGCAAACCTCGAAGGGAAACCCCTTGATCAGGCGAGGATAGAACTTAATGCCATATCCGATAGGATACTGCCCCCTGGTTATTCTGGTTTCTATGTAGGTATGGTAGAGATAATGGATGAGGCATTTCTTTATCTTGCCTTTGCCCTCATATTAGCCCTCGTTCTGTCTTATATAATCCTGGCGGCCCAGTTTGAGAGCCTCAGATACCCGTTAGTCATCTTCTTCGCCCTGCCTCTTTCGGTGGTGGGCGCCTTTGGGGCGCTACTGATAGCAGGCATGACATGGAATATCTTCAGTTTCATAGGTCTTATCCTACTTGTAGGATTGGTGATGAAAAACGCGATACTCCTTGTGGATTACATAAATACACTCAGGAAGAGGGGAGTGGGGAGAAGAGAGGCGATCCTCCGCGCAGGGCCTGTAAGATTAAGGCCGATAATGACGACGACCTTTGCGATAATATTAGGCATGCTGCCTGTTGCAATAGGCATCGGTGAAGGCGGTGAAGTTCGTGCACCCATGGCAGTAGCAGTTATTGGCGGACTTTTTAGCTCCCTGTTTTTAACCCTTGTCGTAGTGCCGGTGGTATATGACCTGTCGGATAATTTAAAGGAGAGGTTTTTTAGGAAGAGCCTTAAATAATATACTCAAACCGTTCCTTAAATTCCTCTGGCTTTAGGTTGGTTACTCCGGCAAGGCGCTCGAGATTTTCTCCTTCAAGGTCTTCCTTTTCGAGTCTTATCATGTATTTTCTCCCGACCTCATAATTTTCAGAAGTTATCTCGACTCTCCTTATTTTGATCTTTCCTGTAGAGTAATTTATCAACTCGACAAAAGGGATTGATCTCAGATGCCCATCAGAAAATGTTATCATTGCCGATGTGCCACCTCTGAGGAGGTAGCGAATAGCGCCATAGCCCAGGTTTCTCGTATATTCGATATCGTACGGAATGGGATCAGCAGCCCTTAATTCATATCCAATATTTTTGTCAACTATGGTCATCTCTATGCCCATGGAGCTTAGTGTCTTTCTCACAAAATTCTTCAAAACCCTTCCCAGTTGGATCTCAGAGAGTCTTATCCTCCTCGTCTCATCCATTTCGAGTTGTTCATACTGACTTAGTTCTTCAATATCGAGCTTTTCGGATATCCCTTCTGCAAAAACTGCCACACCATGGTCTCTTCCCATGGAGAGCCTTTTTATTATTGAGCATGTGAGTATATCAGCAATCTTTCTAAATGAAAGACCTTCTCCTGCAAATTCTTCTGGAATCAGGGTTATCGTGGCTCCAGCAGCCTTGCCTATACCTAATGCAAGGTGTCCTGTATGTCTGCCCATGGTCGTCACAAGGTACCATCTTCCAGTCGTCTTTGCATCTTCCATTATGTTTTTCACTATCTCGACTCCTAAGTGCCTTGCTGTCTGATAACCGAAGGTCGAAGCGCCATTAGGTAATGGAATATCGTTATCTACAGTCTTTGGAACATGAGCAACACTTATAGAACCTCTTGCCTCGCTTCCTATCCATTTTGACATAAAGATGCTGCCATCGCCGCCTATTATGACAAGATATCTGATGTCAAGATTTTTGATGGTGGACAGAAGGGTGCTGAACTTCTCCCTTACCTTCTCTGGATGGTCACGGGATGTCCTTAAAATAGAGCCACCTGCGGTATGAATTCTGGAGACATCGCTTATGGAGAGTGGAATTGCGCAGCTCATATCGCCCTCTAAAAGACGCTTAAACCCACCCTTTATGCCAATTACCCTTTTATCTCGATTGATTGCCTCGATGGTCGCAGAGCTTATGACACCATTGATCCCGGGGGCAGACCCCCCACCTACTATTATGCCAACTCTCTCTTTATCTTTCTCGTTCATCTTGCCTCCTGGTATAATCTTCATTATACCTGTTTAGACATTCTGAGTTTTATAGGATGTCTTTCATTAGCAACCTAAAGTAAGGAAAAGTCGATCTCTTTTTTAGCGGCTACAGATTTTACAGTTTCCGCTACGATATCTGCTGTATCTGCAACTCTTAACTTCTCAAACAGCGCCGCAAACTTTGCCTCTAATTCCTTCATTATAGGGTCTTTCACATCTGTCGGCAGGTCCCACCACCTCTTTTTTATTGGTCCAAATCCCTTTTTTCTTGTACTGTAAATGAACTGTTCTTCTGTCTGCCCCTTCTTTCTTTCCTTTGCATACTCCTTCTGTATAAAGTTATAGACCTCGTCTCTGAATTCCGAGGGAAGGTGATTGCTATCATAGATTATATTCTGAAAACCAGTGGCAAGGTGTACCTCTGATGTCCCTGTCTCGGGGAACATATTGAATGCCTCTTCCGGAAGAGTCGATGCACCGTGCTGAACGCACCCAGAAAGACCATATTGCCTCCTTGCTAAATCAGACAATACCCTCAATGTATCAAAATCTATCTTTGCCTCGGCAAGGCTTCCGTCAGGTAACACAACCCCGCCGTGACTTGTGCCTGTTTGGACGCTGAGCTTACTCAGTCCCTTCGGTCCTCTAAATGTCTCTTTAAACCCATCGAGGTATGCCTTTAATTCATCTGGATTGCTGTTTTTTCCGCCTATTTCACCTATTTCACCTCCAATCGAAACCTCTATGCCAGGAGGCTGCAGCTGCCTGATATAGCCTGCCAGTTCGGCGGTCTTTTCGAAATTCGGTCTCTGCTGTTCCTTGACCGTCGGTCTGTCAAGGTCAACAATGGTAGATGAATCAATGTCTATATTATAGAATTCAGCCTCTATTGCCTCTGCAATGAGACCCTTTACATACCCTCCTTCAGCTTCAGGATCACTCAAATAATGCCTCCGAACCAGTTGAAAGTGGTCTCCTTGAATAAATACAGGCCCTTCAAACCCCTCCTTTACAGCAGCAGCAAGGACGACTGTTGAATACTCAATTGGCCTCTGTTTGGTGTATCCAATCTCTGACCTTGCGATCTCAAATATTAGCGCTCCAACTTTCATTTCTAACGACTTCCTGAATAGCGCCTTCGCCACATCATAAGTCAGTCCTCTGATATTTATGGCAGGCACAGTAAATCCGGGATACTTCATTCCCATGCTCTCATAAAGCCCCTGCGTAGAAGACGGAACAGCGCCACATGCCTTTGCAACCTCTTTGATAAGTATAAAGAGTGACCTTCTTTTTTTATCGTCGGATTCAAAAACAGCATCATAAATAAGGCCGTCCATCATATTCCTGATCTCTACTTTGTCCTTCACAAAGACAGAACCATCTTTAATCTCAATAACATCTTTGATAGTCATACAAACCTCCTGATATGATCTTCATTATACCTGATTAGACGTCCTGGGCTTTATAAGATGTCTGAAAAAGTCTTGAGTTGATTATACCAAATTTTAATACTAAATAAAATGGCAATAAGCAAGCATGGTGAAGTCGTAAAAAAATTGGAATAGAAGGACTGAAACTTAGGGGATATAGTGAAGATGAATTTGATTCTCCGACTCCGATCGGGGACATGATTTAATTACGCCCGTAAAGGGCTACACTACCATGCGGATAACGGCACTTTTGGGAGAAGAACCATAAATAATAACACCAAAAAAGAAGAACAGACAAAAGTGACACAATCATGCAGTCGTGAATTAGGACTTGAGACTTTGTCATAAGAAAGTCAAAGGGGCCCTTGTCGAGCCCCTTTGATTGATTACATTTTTAATACATTTGTAGCCTTTGGTCCGCGGTCGCCTTTAACGACATCGAATTGAACCGCCTGGCCCTCAGCTAATGTCTTGAAACTATCACCTTCAATTGATGAATAATGAACGAAGACATCTGGCCCGTCATCCTGCTGAATGAATCCAAAACCCTTGGACTCATTAAACCACTTAACCTTTCCTTCAAAAGCCATAACTGCTAAAACCTCCTCTTTCCTGAAAAATCAGGTTGCTAATTCTCGAAATAAAGTATCAAGATATCTTCTTTTATAACATGGGACAATGTAAAAAGTCAAGCAAGATGAATTCGTAAAAAGTCCCATCTGCTTGTCATTTTGAGCAAAGCGAGAAATCTTTAGCCGGTAACGCATTGATAACATAAGATTTCTCCCTGCAGTCGAAATGACAAATGCGGTAAACACGACTTTTTACGAGTTCATCAAGCAAAAAAAGTACAGCAATAAAAACAGAGAATCAAACCGGCGTGAAAATGAAAATGGAAAATATTGCTCTCCTTTTAGGTCGAAAGCAATAGCCCACCCAAATTAGCCACTGTATCATTAAGATGAAGCACCAATCCCGTTACTGGAAGCCATCTTTTTCTCAGCTTTTTTCTGTTTATACATCTTCTGATCAGCAGCCATCATTATCTCGTCTAAATTGTACCCGTCTTCAGGATATCCGGCGACTCCCACACTGAAGCTCAATGCGATTTTATCATTTTTCATAATATACGGGCTGGAGCTTAGTTCTTTTGCCGCTCTCTGGGCTAATTTTTCAGCCTCTTCTTTGGTTGTCCTTGGCAAGAAGATAATAAATTCATCCCCCCCGTAACGAGCCAAAACTTCATTGCCTCGCGTGTTTTTTCGTAAAATATCAACAATATGTATCAGTACTTCATCACCGACCGCGTGCCCATAGGTATCATTTATCTTTTTAAAGCCGTTTAAGTCAATAAAGGCAATCGTAAAAGTATTGTCTTTATGCCGGTAACTTAACAGCAGTTCTTCGTTAACACGTTCCCGTAGATACGAGGCATTGTAAGCTCCTGTAAGCGCATCGGTGATCGAAGAGTTATAACTTTTTTCCCTAAGTCCTTCTTCTTTTCTGACTAAGACCGCAACCACCCAAAAAACGAAAAACAGCGCCCCAAAATCGGATAGCAGACCCAGATAAGGCGGAAATGTGACGACCGCGGTGTCAATCAGCGTCATTAGCAACAAAACAATAGCGATAACAGATAATCCAAGTATTCCTCCAGCCACACCAAAACGGACTAACCCGGTGACGAGAGGAAAAATGAGTGCTACAAAGAAAACGCTCGACAATCCACCGCTAAAATATATTAAAAACGTTACAAAAACAAAATCCGGATAATCTGTATTTAAAAGAAAGTGCTGGGCATAATTTGGATTTACCGGTCTTAAAAAGCGATAAACGCTATAAACCAAGGCAATAGATACAAACACCAGCAAATGTTCAAAAGGCACGACTACATAACCGCTGGCAGCAAATAAAGCGACACCGAAAAAGAGCACATACCAGAGCCGTAAGCCGTTCAAAAAATGCTCTATTTCCATGTGGCGTTTTATCTCAAACTTTTGCCGCGAGACATCTTGGGTGGTTTTGCCTAATTTTTTTACTATATTCATCATTTGGTAGCGATCACTATACCATTAAACTGCCGATACGATAAAAGATGCCTCCAGCCAAAAATGCAATGGCAACGGTGGCAAAAAGTGTTGCCACCGCCGTAAAGGCGTTAAACTCACGAACCAAAATAGCAAGGATGGCCACACAAGGCACGTAAAAAAGACCGACTATCGCCCCCACAAAGAGCTGCAAAAGACTAAGGTCCATGCCGATCAAAGGAAGCACGGCGAGCTCACGTCGCAGAATTCCGAGTATCAAGGGGATAGAAGCCTCTTCAGGAAGCCCAAGCCACCCTACAACTATAGGGCTAAGCAACTTGCCAACGCTTATCAATACGCCTGTTTCATACAGGACCGACCCTACCCCTATGGCCGCGATCATGGGCAGTTCTCCGCTAATAATAAATGTTACTATCCTCGTCCAGATCCTTTTGGCCAAAATATTCCATTTGGGCAAAAGCAACTCAGGGACTTCAAGCAGTACCGGAGGTAAAGATCCCTTTAGGGTACGATCAAGAACAACTCCGGCTACTACCAAAGCAGCCACGGAGACCAAAAAAACAAGCAGCATAATGGCGATCGATCTTTCTACGAGTAAGACAATAAATGCCCCTGTCTGGGCAATGCACGGTACAGACAAACAAATCATCGCCGCAACTATCTGTCGCTCTTTATAGGTATGCAAAGACCTGGTAGCCATAATCGCTGGTATCCCACAACCATAACCCAATAAAAGCGGGATAATGGCCGAACCATGGACCCCGATCCTGTGCAGCAACCCATCCAAGAGACAAGCCAAGCGTGGCAAGTAACCACTATCCTCTAAGATATTTAAAGCAATATAAAAAGAGATAACATAGGGCAGTATTAGGGCAATCGGCCACTCCAGCCCTTTGATCAAAAAACCAAAATTCCCGATAAGGATATTCTGCATCATCCCGGCAGGCACAGTGGCTTCTACCGCGATTACTATCTGCGGAATGAGCAGTCCACGAACTAAAGGGAGAAATATCATATGTCTTAAACCCATTCCCAGTCCAACAATAATCGCAAAGGTAGCGCTAAGAATTAAGGCGGCAAAGGGCAACCCGGGCCAGGGTTTAACTAAGGCGTCTCCCCATTTCTGACGAGTGAGTGTTGGGTGTGCAGGCGCTCTTCGTGTCGCTCTTGCAGCGAGTCTTTCTGCTTTCTGCCACCGATCGCTCGATACTGTCTCTGGTTTTGGGGCCGATCTTGATACCGAGATTTCGCCCTTCTCGATAATCCTGGCTACCTCTTCCTTTAAGCTCTCGATTCCGTATCCAGTTGCTGCGATGGTAGAGACTACAGGCACGCCTAATTCACGAGAAAGGACAATTGGATCGACATGACTGCCTTTTTCTTGAGCTAAATCAATCCGGTTTAAGGCTACCACAATAGGCGATCCACGCTCTATAAGTTCCAGCAAGGAGTAAAGACTGCTTTCTAAGCTATTGGCATCAACCACACATATTACTGCTTCTGGCTTCTTGCTCAGCGATACACTTTGGCCGCTTTTATGCGGATCACACCTCTTGCACGCATGACCTCCCCGGAAAGAGCACTTGCCATCAAGGATCTCGACCGCCACCGTTTCCGCTTCCGTGGTGGCCTCCATGGTGTATATGCCCGGCACATCCACCACCAAAAAACTTTTTCCCTCGATAACTGTCTTCCCTGCTGTAAGTTCTACCGTAGTGCCCGGATAATTTGCTACCCTTACATTTAACCCGGTAAGCTTGTTGAAAATTGCACTTTTCCCTACATTGGGAAGACCCATGAGCAAAACCACAGGGTTAGTATGGCTTTCTGTTTTTTTTGCCCTTTTAAATAACATCGCCACCACTTACGACTTTTATTTGACTGGCCAGAAGTCGTCCCACAGCAATACTTCTACCGTCCACTTCAACAATAATAGGTCCTCCAAAACATTGAAACGCAAGCACTTTGATTTTTTTGCCAAGCCTAAACCCCAAGGAAGGGAGGTTAGGCTGCTTTGAAGGGATACGCATAATAACCGCATCCTGCCCGGTTACCATCTGTTCAAGGGTGACCTCTTCATTGCTTACGCTAAATTCCTGACCATTTTGAGCGATTTTGTCAAACTGTTTATCGCCTTGACGGCCTATCCATCTTTCTCTCCACCCGCTGAACAAAAGACCACTCCTCCTACCTTTTTGTCCTAACCACCAACCAAGAATAGTTTTACTGTCTTAAACTATAAAACTCGTAACGCTGCTTAGCACAATCGCTGACATCGTTGTTCCTCCTTTTAGGTCTGCATGGGAAAGATAATTAATCTCATTAACAGTATAATGCGGTGTCGATTATTTTATCAAGTGAGCCTCTTGCAAAAGTCTGAAAGAATAAGATTTCTCCCGGAGCCTGTCCTGAGCGTAAATACTAAGATTCCTCGCTTCGCTCGGAATGACAAAAGCGAAGGGGTCGAAATGACAAAGTGGCTTGTCTATTGTCATTTCGAAGCATGGAGTGCTGAGAAATCTTCAAAGGTTGGAGTTTTGCAAGAGCCTCAAGTAACTGAAAGGAGATTTCGTGACTACGCTATGAAGGAGGAAATAAAGAAGGCTGCTTAGTAAGAAATGCCTCTAATTTTTGCTTGCCTTTTTAAACGGAGCAACCATTCCCGCAAGGATAGCATTTATAGAGCGTGACGGCAAAAGCTGTTTTGCTTTTCTGTTTGAGCGCGGGTCGGGCCTTATCTCGATTTCGCCTGTTTCAGCCAGTTGGCGGACGTCCTTCAATGCCCTGCTATAATCGCGGCGTGTTCTCTTGGCCAAGTCATAGGCGTTGATGCCTGGGTTACAGACAATCGTCTTCAAGACCTCGCGGCGCATCCTTGGAAGACGCGACACCTCGGAACTTACAGGATACTGGGAATCCCCTGCGGCTATAACACCCCAGATAGCGTCCCATGCGTCAAGGGCTGCGGTCTCAAACGGCGAATCCGTTGAAAACTCCTTTCTCACCTCCAGCCAGATGGATATGAACTTCTCCGAGCCTATCTCTTCAAGCAGCCAGTCCATCGGCAGGTGGAGAAATGCCTGGACAAAAACACGTGCGTGCGCCTGCGGGCCCCTGCGGACGATCCCGCGCCACTTCCTGTAGGTCAGTTGTCCGCTCCAGAATGCCGACCTGAGAATCATGTCTCTGCTTGTCATCGCAATACCCCATCGAAGTAACGTTTGATGTCGAATGCCTTGATCCCTCTGTATCTTTCAGCCACCTGCAGTATTTCGAATTCATCTATCAGTTCCGTCCATCTGATTTTTCTGAGCCCGCTTAGGAGTAATGCCTCCGGCACGGCGGCTCCATGCTCGTTGATCTTCCTCACAAATCCCATGAGCGGTTTTATCTCGCTGCTTAAGACGTAAAGATCGAACAAGTCCCTTGCGGTTTGCCTTGCCCCCGCGTGCACCGTTCTCCCTGTTGAAGATGTCCTGCCCTCTCCGGAACCCGTGATGGTTCGAAGTTTACGGTGGTAAAGGCCATCGATGGTTTCAGTGCGTATGCCGGAAACAGTCTTGACAGGGAACATGTCCGCGTATATATCCTCCACAATACTGGTCCTGAGAGGCTCACCCTCGACGTCGACCATACCATGAAGCTCTGCCGCAAACATCAAGTCATTGACAATCTCGACCATCTGTAGCTGCACTCCCGCACCATAAAGCCGACGCTGAATTGTGATGGGGTCGAACCTGCTATTTACAAAGAAGTCCAGGTCATAGGAAGCCCTGTGTTGCAGATAACACATGGAAAGGGCGGTCCCTCCGACAAGGATTACCTGTGCGCCGGGAAAGATGTGTCTTTCATTGTCGAATATTTTCTTGAGGATTTTATCCTGTCGCCCATATAATTGCTTAAATGTCATATATGATATTATACGCAATCCATTAAATAAGTCAACAGCGGACTGCAAAGAAACAAGACCCCATTTGACATTTGATAAAATCGCAAAAAAGCCTTAAAAAACATTTCTCCGTCATTCCGGCAGGCCCCTTCTCAAAGGCAGATTCGACTTATACTGTTATTCCGACAGAGCCTGTCCTAAGTTTATCCTCGCTTGTCGGGGACCTTTGTCGGGGATTTGGAATCGTTCCTTTTCTTTAAGTAAGGATTCCCGATCCCCGACAAGCGGGTACAGGGTCTATCGAAATGACGACTTTTTACGAAACCAACAATATTTTCTATCCGGCAAGATTTATAACCTTTAGTAATTTCTGTTTTCGTTTAAAATACCTTTCGCACTGTTTCAGCCTGTCATAACCAAGCATTATTCCAAGAATAAAGTCCTCTTCATCGCTGTATTTTGTCAAGTATTGTTTGTTTATGCTTTTAATTATATCGATGCATATATCACTTCCAAAGAAAACATTGATATTATTGTACCCTGCAGAATAAATCAGATAAGATATGTCATCCTTTTTCAACCTCTCTTCAATGTCATCCCTGAACGATTTATTGGTTGTATGCAGGATGAGGTTTCTGAGCCCTTTTTTATATTCATATATGTGATGTCTAAAAACTCTCATCTTTTGCTTTACCATAGCGTGGCCGATGGATAACAACCTTCCTCGTCATAATCGGCGAGGAAGATCCCCAGGGATTAAATTTGCTCTGCAACACTGGTTGCCCATTCCTTTATTGATTCATCTGCATCCATAGGGTCACCATCGATCTTCAATGATTCAATCACAACATTTGCGCCTTTGCTTCTTACTCTCTCCTCAATAGCATCCACGGCGCCGCAAAAATAAGTGTACCCACTTTCGCCACAGCCAAAAACAGCAATCTTCTTCTCAGTAAATGAAATATCGTTCATTGAGTCATAGAACGGAATAAAATCCGGCTGCAGCTCTAACTCATCTTCTCCCCAGGTCGAGCATCCAAACAGTATAATTCCATATTCATTACCGATATCCTCCATGGACGCGTCCTGTACATTCTTAATGATGGTATCAATCCCCTTATCTTTTAAAACCCTGCCGATATCCTCTGCAACGCTCTCGGTATTTCCGGTGCTAGAACCATAAATTATTAATGCTTTTTTGCTCATTTCTCCCTCCTTTGAAAGTTGTTTTGTGCAGGCGATAACAAACTAATAATCGCCCGTGAATTATTCACTATAATTTTTAATCAGTCTTGCCTCGTATAAAAATAACGCTATCGAGACTGCAAATAATACTGCTATTTGTAGTATCACCTCCCTGTTTAGTTTATTGCTTCTTGTCAGGATGTTGGTGTAGTGTAATTGTATTTTGTGATATCATCCTTGCCTCGATGCTTTCCTAAAGACCCCTATAAAACTTACGACATTGCTTAGCACAATCGCTGACATCGTTGTTCCTCCTTTCGGATCTGAGCGAGCAAGGCACTGTAAATGATACTCATTGGCAGTATAATACGATGTAGATTATTTTGTCAAGTGAGCCTCTTGCAAAAAATCGCAGAGCATAAGATTTCTCCCGGAGCCTGTCCTGAGCGTAAATACTAAGATTCCTCCCTTCGCTCGGAATGACAGAAGCGAAGGAGTCGAAATGACAAAGTGGCTTGCTGCTGTCATTTCGAGGCATGTACGGACTTAAATAGGGACAGCGACCATTTTTCTTGACAGTGTGCACTGTTCATAGTATTCTATATGTATGCCCCGCATTGCA
>JAJOKM010000022.1 GCA_021129835.1 Thermodesulfovibrionales bacterium
GCGCACCTGCGTAGTTACCTTGTTTCTATGCTGAATTACTCTGCTTTGGCCATCTCATCAAAGGAAACCTACATGACATACGGTCACAAAGGGGAATGAAAATGTCATTGCGAGCCCGAAGGGCGTGGCAATCCCGCCCA
This sequence comes from Thermodesulfovibrionales bacterium, assembly GCA_021129835.1. Lineage (GTDB taxonomy): Bacteria > Nitrospirota > Thermodesulfovibrionia > Thermodesulfovibrionales > Dissulfurispiraceae > JAJOKM01. Next base: position 141 of record JAJOKM010000022.1, read on the forward strand.
GATTGCTTCACTTCGTTCGCAATGACAAGTGAAGAACAATAGCAAAAAAGGGTATTTACAGAAGAAAAGTGCATTGTGTTGCCCTTTCAATCTGAGAAAGAACCGTATTTATTTATAAACTCCATTAGAGTCTCAGAGAGACCTTTAATCTCATCTTTTTGCGGTAACCTCGCGATAATCCTTTCTATATATTCTTTCTCTGATAGCAATCTAAAGGTAGCTCCAAAATTGATATCATATACCCACGAAAGCTGCATGAGTTTAAAATCATTCAATGCCTTTACCTTTGAAAGAGGAACAACCTCTCTTTTATGAATGCATGCAATGACACCCTCCGAGTAATCTGCCGTATCCGGAAGTCCAAGACTTACGGCAGAAGCCCTTTTTTCTCCAGAATCCTCGTAATATTCTGTAAATACCCGCCATATATCGAGTTTGTCCGCATCCCGCGTTAATTTAACGAAGAAGACGATATCCGGTCGCACATTTTCTGGTATCAAAAAGACATTATGAAGTTTTACTGTCTGGATTATTAATGCTTGTTCATCGGCAGGAAGATTTTGCAGTATCTTCTCTTTAAGGAGTATCTGAGCCCCTAAATGGCCGTGGTTAACAGATATGCGATCATCGAAGGTGCGGTATTTTGCATATTGCGGGAATCTCCCGATGTCATGGAAGAGGGCCACTGTTTCGGCAAGCATCATCTCTTCATCACTTCGAGACAAACCTCTTGTTATCTCGATAATGTTTTTGCATACATTTAGGGTATGCCTCTCCTTAAAAGAGATATTTCTCTGGTCTTTAATATTTGGCAAATAAAAAAGTTTCCAGTAGTCAGTGAACCAATCCTTGAAGAGACTCAGATCATCCTGCTTCATCTTATACGCCTCAGATGCTTCGCTCTCGCTACGTGATTGCATCCACGCCCATGTATGTTCGCAGCGCCTCAGGAACTGCTACGCTGCCATTGCTCTGCTGATAGTTTTCGAGCACCGAGATAAGAATACGAGGCAAGGCCATCCCGGAGCCGTTCAGGGTGTGGGCAAACTCTGGTTTGGCACCCGGTTCTGGGCGATAGCGCACATTGGCCCGTCGCGACTGAAAATCGGTGCAGTTGGAGCAGGAGCTCACCTCCAGCCACTCGCCACAACCAGGGGCCCAGACCTCAATGTCGTAAGATTTTGCGGAAGCAAAGCCGAGGTCGGCGGTACAGAGCTCTACTATCCGATACGGCAGCCCCAATTTGCTACACACCGCTGCGGCATCCTCCACCATTTTTTCCAGTTCTTCATCGGACGTATCCGGTTCGACGAACTTATAGAGCTCGACCTTATCGAACTGATGCCCTCGCTTGATCCCACGGGTGTCCTTCCCGGCCGACATCTTCTCCCGGCGGAAACAGGTGGTGAAGGCCACATGGTAGATCGGCAGAGTGCCAGGTGGCAGGATCTCACCGCGATAAAGGTTGGTCAGCGGGACCTCGGAGGTGGGGACGAACCAAAGGTCATCCTCCTGGTCGTGGTAGAGGTTGTCAGCAAACTTGGGCAGATTTCCTGATCCTACCATGCACTCCCTTTTGACCATAAAAGGGGGATATATCTCGGTATACCCATGTTCCTTGATATGGAAATCAAGCATAAAATTGATCAGCGCTCGCTGCATCCGAGCCCCCCACCCTTTGAGCAGGTAGAAGCGAGATCCAGAGAGCTTAACCCCTCTCTCAAAGTCAACGATTCCCAAATTCTCACCAAGTTCCCAATGCGGTCGCGGCTCGAAATCGAACTGGCGGCACTCGCCACGGGAGCGCACCAATACGTTGTCGGACCCGTCTTTGCCGTGGGGGACACTGAGACGGGGAATGTTAGGCATGCGAAGAAGCATGTCTCTGATCTGCTCCGATACTTGAGCCTCATTCTGTTCAAGCGTTCGAATGAGTTCCCCAACATGTCGCATATCGGCAATGAGGTCGGGGGGCTTTTCCTTCGTTCGTTCCAGCTCTCTGCTTACTTCATTGCGCCTCGCCCGCAACCCCTCGATCCGCTGCAGGAGATTCCTTTCCTCCTTGTCTAGGCGGAGAATCTCATTGATAGGGGCGTCATCATTACGTTTGGCTAATGCCTCCTGAACGATCTCTGGATTCTGACGTAAAAGTTGTATGTTAAGCATCGATATTGCCTCCGAATTGCCTCACCAAAAAATCTATATGAAATTATATCATTGCCTCACATAAAAATCTATACACCGAATTGCCTCATAAAAAATCGGGTTCTTCTCCAAATTTAGTAGAGATTAGGTAGTGTAGGGCTTTATGCCCGTAAACATACGAACCCAAAAATCTGTAGAAATTCGTCTTGAGCGAGCTTTGTGCTGCGACCCACAGAATGAATTTGATATTTAATTACGCCCATAAAGGGCTACACTACCATGCGGGTAACTACACTTTTTGGAGAAGAACCTTTAAAATTAACCTTACATGACTCCCTGATGACGAAAAGAGAATTGCTTTTCATAGAAATCTTTTGCAGCAGCCTGTTTTTCGGCTACATAGGAAAAAATTTCTTCGTAATTCTCAAAAAGCAGATTAACAATTCTGGTATCCAAAAGGCGCCGATCAGAAAATTGTTTAAAGATATGAACAACGCCATCTTTGGACATGCCTTTCCTATATGGCCGGTCTTCAATTAACGCGGTAAACGATTCTATAATTCTCGTAAATCTTTTCTCGCAGACACATAAACTCCATTGAGTCTCACATCTTTGTTTTATTGTCGTTTCACTAACTCCACTCGCTGGTTCTTTGCACGTCCTTCTTCGGTTTTATTGGAGGCCATAGGGGACAACGGGCCAACACTGTGAGCCTTGAGCCGATTTGCGTCCACACCATGTTTGGAGACAAGCTCTTTTACTACAGCATCAGCACGACCTTGCGAGAGCTTCATATTATAGGTCAAATCACCAACATTATCCGTGTGACCCACAACATGCAATTTAAGGTTGGGATTCTGCTGAAGGAGACTGGCAATCTCCTTAAGAACTGGGTCTGATTCAGGCTTTACATCTGCTTTACCAAAATCAAAATGGATGCCGTAAATTGCTACATGTCCGACCTTGGCTATATCACCCAGCATAGTGCCTGCTGTAACCAATCCCACCTCCATAGGCCGGATTTCAACGACAACGAGATTTATTGCCGGATGGTCTTCGCGCCGATCAACCCTATGACCGCTTATGCTGTGTAAAGAGGTGTAATGTGATACATAAACCTCTCCTTCAGGACGGGAAAGTTTAGCGGCTAAATATCGCTGCGGCCGAGGCTGTGCAAAAATATTAAATTTACCCAGTCTTCCCCTAGGATAGATGAATCTATCAAGGTCGTATCCCAGCTCCTCCCCTGCTCCACTGAATAAAATCTCAAAACCGGCATTTTTCAGTGCCGCTTCATAACTGCGGAAGATCTCCAGTGTTGAACGACCTTCTGGCGCCTCATAAAAAATACGAGTTACCTTGCCTTCCAGTCGCTTGCTTTCTGTTAATTTAAGTGCTGGTCTTCTTTTTTCTTCATCAAACTCCCTCACCGCTTTCCCAAGCGGAAGCACATATTCATCAAACTGTTTTACATCATAAAACTTTATAACAGAACCAGCAAAGCGTGAGATAAGTGGATGGTCTTTACTCCCTTCAACATTCTTCCCATGCGCATAGGCAACACTGGCCGTCAACAATAGTACTCCTAACAAGTAAACCAATACCTTGCTCATACTTCTCATGATAATTACCTCCTGTTTAGTTGCTAATCTGTTTCTCGGCAAAATCTCCCACCACAGGCAGTTTAAATCTTTCTCCCTTGAATGCCTTATACATCAGCAATATCCAAAGGATTAATCCCAGAGGCGTTAGTAGAAAAGCGATTATCGGTCCAATAAAAGGGATCCATGCAACGACTATTGATATCACGAACAGTGGCAGAAATGTCGCCAATGACTGCATTGCATGAAATCTGACGAACTCATTCTTTTTTTCCAATATCAAAAACACCATCCCGGTTATGAAACCAAAAACATAGCAAAGCAAGCCAGCGATGTTTTCACTTATACCCAGAAACGTATTGGTTGTTCTGTTATTCCGCATCATTTGTCACCTCCTTCTTTTTAAAGTATTGTCACCAAATACGGTAGTCGCAGGATTTATCCTTCGGATACCGTATTTCTCCATCCCCTCGTGAGGCAGGGGAGGGGCAACACTTCGATTATCATACCACTAATGCCCTATTAAATATCCCCCCTTTTTATCCCCTTTCTGTCTACACCTTCCTGTGCGTTGTCTGTCTGCCGTCCTATCAGAGCCGCAAGCAGGCACTGGCAAGTCATCAAGGGAGAGGGCTACTTGCCTCGCTCACCACGGAATCTTCTGAAAAATAAAGATTGCGATAGTTGAATAAACCAGCAATAAAACTGTTCCAGTTAAAAGGCTAACAAAAATCAGGCGTTCATCTTCAGTTGATATGCCAATCCCAATGATACAGATAACCAATGCAGGCACAGTATTAGTAAGCGGAATGGGAATTGCCATTATCATCCCCAATAAAGCAATAATCGCCCCCAGTATAAAACGAAAATTCCCCTGTACCATAAACTTTTTTTGCTTGCCCAGCCACTTCTCTACTCTCCTCAAGAAAGGCACTCCCTTTTGTCTTAGAAGAACAATGAGTTTAGGTGGGATCTGTCTCTGGCGAATTCTGTCAGGCAGCCAGAGAGAATTTCTGCCGATCAATATTTGTATTCCTACGAAGATAATTACAACGGCAAAGGGGATAGCATATCCTACAGCCGGGATTGGAAGTGCCGCAGGAAGGGAAAGTAGAAGGAGCACCATCCCAAAACCACGACGAGAGATAACATCAATAAATTCACCTATAGTAATTCCTTCTTTGTAATTTATGGATGTTAAAGAAATCTGTTCTAATAGAGCCTCGACCTCTTCTGAAAACTTTTTTTTCATATATTTAGTAGTTTATTAATGGGCATGACAATCTGACTTCATAAAGTTCATCTTCATATAATGAACTATTACCATATAATAAATCTTCGTGCAGGGAATATTCAAATTTGCCGATAAAAGTCCGTTGCTGCTTACCCTGTTAGATCTGCTCTACATAACGCAGAAAGCCCTGAGGCTTGACTTGTCTGAAGCGCTACGCTAAACTATTTATCGAATGGATAGAGAGCGGCCAAAGAATAACTTGACTAAAATATTAAACTCACCCCCTCAAAGGGCCGCTAGCTCAGTTGGTAGAGCACCGCCCTTTTAAGGCGAGGGTCGTTGGTTCGAATCCAACGCGGCTCATGTCCCCATCGTCTAGCCCGGCCTAGGACACCGCCCTTTCAAGGCGGTAACATGGGTTCAAATCCCATTGGGGACGCTCAAAAGTAGCAAAGTGCATCTGATCTACTTGGGCTGACCATTATAACATTCAAACTTCACTTTTTTGGGGTTCTTCTGTAAGTACTTTTTTGTTGTTGCTCTTCACTTGTCATTGCGAACGGAGTGAAGCAATCCCGTCGGGATTGCCATGCCCTTCGGGCTCACAATAACATTTTCATGCCCTTTTGTGTGCTGAAAGCAGATGTAGGTTTCATTTTTAATGTCTCTTTGGCGGCATGATATACTTTGTACAGTCGAGGCCGATTTTAATTGCGGAGATAGTTGAGTTTACGATGCCATCAGTGCTAATATAGATTCAAATTTTTTTTGGAATTTAATGCATATGGCAAGAGTCATCCCTTTCAGAGGAATCCTTTACAATACAGCCAAGGTGTCAGTGGATAATGTGACAGCGCCCCCTTACGACACAATCACACCAAAGCAGAGGGATCTCCTCTACCAAAAAAGCCCCTACAATATAATCCGCATAGACCTTGGCAAGGAAATGCCTGACGATACAGATAATGATAATCAGTATATTCGTGCCAGGAATTCTTTAGAGCAGTGGCATAAAGAGGGTATTTTCATCAGGGATAATAAATCGTTTTTTTATGCGTATGAAATTGATTACATCGTAAACAGCGATAGAAAAGTACTTAAAGGAATACTCGCCTTAGTGAAAATAGAGGATTTAGGCAGTGGTATTTATCCTCATGAAGCTACCTATTCAAAGCCAAAGACAGACAGACTAAACCTTATAAGGGCATGTCATGCAAACACAAGCCCGATCTACTCCCTATACAATAGCTCTGAAAAGACTACCTCTAATATCTTAAATAGTCTTGCTGAAGAACCTCTCTTTAGCGCCAAAGATCTGGGTGGAGCTTCTCATAGACTATACCGGATATCAGATGAGCAAAAAATAGACTCGATAATGCGAGAATTATCTGATAAATCTATATTTATAGCTGACGGGCATCACAGGTACGAGGTTGCGTTAGAGTTCAAAAAAGAGATGCAGCAAAGAGAGATAAAGGAAGGTCAATGGAACTATGTAATGATGTTCCTCGCAAATATGGCAGATGAAGGTATAACACTACTTCCAACTCATAGATTAGTGAAAGGTCTGAACAAAAATGGAATTCTAAAGAAGCTTGAATCTGATTTTAGTATTGTCCATTTCGATATGGATTTTGATATTATAAAGACAATATCAAGGGAAGGCAGCGATACCATCGGACTTTATCTGGGCCAGGAGAAAGGGTGGTATGCCTTAAAATACATCGGGGACAACTCAAAGGATATGCATCCTGCCCTGAGGGAACTCGGTGTGGTAGTGCTTCATAAGCAGATCCTTAAAAGGGATACCGAAATAACAGAGATTGCTTATGAAATAGATGCAGAGGAGGCAGTGAAGAAGGTTCATAAAAGAGACTTTGATGCGGCATTTTTTCTTAATCCAACAAAGGTAGAAGATATGGAAAGGGTTGCATTGTCCAATATAAGGATGCTACCAAAATCTACTTACTTTTATCCTAAGCTTTTAAACGGCATGATTATAAATAAATTCGGCGAGTAAAGGTACTGAGGGATAGAGGAAATTCCTACACAAAAATCTAAAGAACCTACTGGAGAAAGTAGGAGGAGGGTTTTATGTCAATAAGGGTAGCTATTAATGGTTTTGGAAGAATTGGCAGGACTTTTTTGATGGCAAGTAAGGGGTATAGTGATTTAGAGATCGTTGCCATCAATGATCTCATGGACACAAAGACGCTTGCGCACCTTCTCAAATATGATTCTGTGCATGGTATTTTTAGCGCTGATGTTCAGGCAGGAGACGGTAGCCTCATTATCGATGGGAAAGAGACAAAGATCACGGCAGAAATGTCGCCCGAAAAGCTCCCATGGAAAGAGATGGGAGTAGATATTGTAATAGAATCTACCGGTAGATTTACAGACAGGCCCAATGCCTTAAAACATATCGAGGCAGGGGCAAAATGGGTAATAATATCGGCGCCTGCAAAAGAACCTGATGTTACGATATGCCTCGGAGTTAATGAAGAGGTCATTGACCCATTAAAGCACCAGATAATATCCAATGCCTCCTGCACCACAAATTGCCTTGCCCCTGTTGCAAAGGTACTACATAAAGAGTTCGGCTTTATAAAGGGACTTATGACGACTACTCATTCTTATACCAATGACCAGAGTATTTTAGATTTTCCCCATAAAGATTTAAGGAGGGCCAGGGCTGCCGCTGTCTCGATGATCCCAACCACAACAGGAGCGGCCAAGGCACTAGGCCTTGTCCTTCCCGAATTAGAGGGAAGGCTCGATGGGTTTGCCATCCGGGTGCCAACACCAAATGTCTCTGTCGTTGACCTTGTTGCAGAGCTGAATAAAGATGTATCTATTAAAGAGATAAATGGCGTCTTCAGAGATGCCTCCGAGGGCCCGATGAAGGGGATACTCCAGTATATGGAAGAACCTCTCGTGTCGATAGATTTCAACGGAAATCCGCACTCTTCCATAGTTGATGCCTCATTAACTAAGGTGATCGGAAGACGCATGGTGAAGGTAATTGCATGGTACGACAATGAGTGGGGTTATAGTTCACGACTCAGGGATGTCGTTCTTTATATAGGTAGATCAAAATAATCGTCATGACAAAGAACCAGTATTTATACCAGGAGGAGTAACCATGGCAAAAAAGAATGACATGCCTTCCATAGGAGACCAAAATATATTCGGCAAGCTTACTATTGAAGATCTGCAGATAAAAGGGAAAGTGGTTTTTATAAGGGCGGATTTTAATGTGCCCTTAGATGACAATTTGGCCATTATTGATGACAGACGGATAAGGTCTGCCCTACCAACCATTAACTATGCTATAGATGAAGGGGCAAAGGTAGTTCTCGCGTCACATCTCGGTAGGCCAAAAGGCAATGTAAATCTACGGTTAAGTCTTGCCCCTGTTGCTAAGAGGTTACATCGACTCTTGAACAAGGAGGTAATTTTTTCCCCAGAGTGTGTTGGCACGCAGGTAGAGACCCTCGTATCAAATATGAAGGAAGGAGAAGTGCTTTTGTTGGAAAACCTTCGATTCCATGCCGAGGAGGAAAAAAACGATGAGTCCTTTGCAAGGGCACTGGCGAAGCTTGCTGACTTTTATATAAACGATGCATTTGGTACTGCACACAGGGCGCATGCATCTATTGTTGGAATTCCAAAGTTTCTCTCTGCAGCAGCAGGAGTTCTCCTAAAAAAGGAGATAGAATATTTGAAGGGGACGGTAGAAAACCCTGTACGGCCATTTGTGGTCATATTGGGAGGCGCAAAGGTATCAGGCAAGATAGGTGTCTTAGAGTATCTTGCAGATAAGGTTGATAAAGTTATAGTCGGTGGAGGAATGGCATATACATTTATCAAGGCAATGGGGTATGAGGTTGGTGATTCTCTCATGGAATCAGAAATGCTTGACCTTGCCCATCGCATAATGGACAGACTGAAAAAGAGCAATGTAAAATTTTATCTCCCTGTCGATAATGTTGTTGCCCAAAGTTTAGAGCGAGGGGCAGAAACAAAGATAGTAACAACCAAGGAAATTCCAGTTGGATGGCGTGCATTAGACATAGGCCCTGCATCGGTAAAACTCTTTTCAGTAGCCATTCAGAATGCAAAGACTATTTTATGGAATGGCCCGATGGGCATGTGCGAGGTAGATGCCTATTGCCGGGGAACATTCGCAGTTGCCAATGCCGTTTCTGATGCATACGCCCTTACCATCGTTGGAGGAGGCGACACAGATTATGCCGTCCACAGGGCAGGTGTCAGTGATGCAATAACCTTTATTTCGACTGGTGGCGGCGCAACTCTCCAATTGCTGGAGGGCAAGGAACTCCCCGGATTATCCGCCTTGACAAATAAAAAGTCTTAAAAAAACTAATAAAAAGAGAGGGGGGATGCGTCTGTGATTATCACACTCCCCTTTGCTATTGAATCCCTTAAATACCTGGGCAGGCAGAACATCCCCTGATGGGTTTCATCATCATAAAATTTCAGACTACCCTCTAAATTATCAAGTCTTGCCTTAATATTCCCTGGTGATAGATTTAGAGGGTCATTTTCCCTTGAGGCAAGGACAAATCCCCATGGCGCATAAAAAGAGGGTATATTAGCCGTATAGGGTCGAATGACTGGAAAGACCTGCCTCATGGTATTTACTATAGCAGTAAAGACCTCTAAATTATTTACAGCAGTAGATGCTGCTTGGGTAACGACTACTCCGCCATCGTTTAATCGTCTATAAACTATCTCATAAAATTCCTTCGTATACAGCATAAAGGCAGGACCACCTTTGGTTGGTTCAGGGAGATCAAGAATAATGACATCGAAATTCTCAGAGCTTTCTATAAACTTCCTCGCATCCTCGAAGAAGACCTCTGTCTTTTTATCTCTCATCGCCCCCATATGCCACTCTGGGAGATACTTTTCGCATACCTCTACTACTACTTTATCTAAGTCGACTATCGCTACCTCTGAGACAGACGGGTGCCTTAACACCTCTCTCGTTGTTGCTCCTTCTCCACCACCTGCGACAAGGATCTTTCGAGGCAATGCAGATAAGACCATTGCGGGATGCGCTAATGCCTCATGATAAATAAACTCATCGGCAGCGCAGGATTGTATCTTCCCATCAAGGACAAGACATTTGCCGTAACTGCCTATCTCTATGATTTCAATGCGCTGATAATCAGAACTACCACTAAATATCACCTTTTCAATAGAGTGGAAAGAGCCTTCGTCCGCAGTTGTTTGTTCAAGAAACCATTTGGAGGTTACCATCGCATACCTTGTGTGGAAGCTTCTCATTTGAACAAGAAAGAATGCCCCTTTTTACTTCTACTACGAAATGGTTCTTGCTTTCAAATCGACTAATCAGATGAATGACAGCAATTTCTGGTTTGATTATATCTCCGCAAGTAAAGATATCTACTGCTGCATAAGCATATTCGGGCCAGGTATGTACAGAGAGATGGGACTCAGCTATAACTACCATACCACTAATCCCGAACGGACTAAATTCGTGAAAAGATACATCGACAATTGTCGCCCTGGCTTTCTTTGCAGCAGAAATCATTGCATCCTTTGTCTTTCCGAGGTCTTTCAGAATCTCAGGATTACAGTCCCTCAATTCCACCAAAAGATGGGTCCCTAAAGCATTCATTCCTCTACCCCCTTCAGCTTAGAATCGAAGAAGCAACTGCTCCTTACAAGTTAATTATCATACAGTAATTGCTTGCTTTTGTCAATGAGAAAAATTGGAGGTTTTATTATTCTACTGTTACGCTTTTGGCGAGGTTTCTTGGCTGGTCAATGTCACATCCTCTTAAGTGAGCAATATGGTAGGCAAGCAGCTGAAGTGGTATGGTATTTAGAATAGGTGTAAATATTTCAGGCATACGGGGTATATAGATAACATCGTCGGCAATCTCCCTCATCTTTTCATTGCCCCGTGTTGCTATGGCAATTACTATCCCGTTCCTCGCTTTTACTTCCTCTATATTTGAGAGTATTTTTTCATAGACGATTGAATCACTTGCTATAACCACAACCGGCATCTCTTCGTCAATAAGCGCTATGGGTCCGTGCTTCATTTCACCCGCAGGATAGCCCGCGGCGTGGATATAGGATATCTCTTTCAATTTCAGTGCTCCCTCTAATGCTATGGGGTAGTTGATATTTCTTCCCAGATAAAGGAAGTCGCGTTTTTTAAAATATTTACGCGAGATACTCTCTATATTTTTCTGCTCATAAGTAAGAATTTCTCTTATTTTGAGAGGCAGGTGAAATAAATTCTCAGATATCTCTTTTGCCCCCGATTTACCGATTGCGCCTCGTATTGCTCCTAAATGAAGCGCAAGAAGATAAATCGTGGTAATCTGAGAGGTAAATGCCTTTGTAGAGGCAACTCCAATCTCAGGCCCCGCATGCGTATACAGCATGCCGTCAGCTTCTCGGACAGCAGATGACCCCATGATATTGCAGATTACAGAAGCGCTCGCACCGGTTGATTTTGCGAGTCTTATCGCGGCAAGGGTGTCGGCGGTTTCACCTGATTGCGAGACCGCAATTATCAAGGTATCTTTACTTAGTGGGGGGTTTCTGTATCTGAATTCAGAGGCAATATCGACCTCGCATGGTATCATAAGATAATCCTCAAATATAAATTTACCGACAAGGCAGGCATGGTAAGCTGTTCCGCAGCCGATCATAAATATTTTTTTGATGCTCCTAAGGTAATCGGTATCGAAATTAAAATCTCTTAAATATACATTTCCTGTGTCTCTGCTTAAATGGCTGTTCAACGTCTCTTGTATTGATTCCGGTTGTTCAAATACCTCTTTTAGCATGAAATGCCGATAACCCTGTTTTTCAGCAGTAACAGCGTCCCAGTTAATTAGCGATACACTTTTCTTTACCTCGCGATGGTTTAAATCATACACCTTCACAGAATCAGGTTTTATCTCGGCAATTTCTCCATCATCAAGATATATTACTTTTTTTGTATAAGGGAGAATAGCACATACATCAGATGTGATAAAATTTCCGTCGTCAGACAGCCCGATTATAAGAGGGGAATTCTTTCTCGCGGCAATTATTTCATTGGGGCTTTCGGATGAGATGACACCCATAGCGTAAGAACCTTTTAACTCCTTGACTGCCTCAAAAACAGCATCAAGTAAATTCGAACTTAATTCTATTTTTTCTTCTATGATATGTGCTATTACCTCTGTGTCGGTGTCGGAATTGAATTTGTGTCCTCGCCCGATAAGTTCACTTTTTAGTGTGAAGTAGTTTTCTATTACCCCGTTATGGACAACAACAATTTTTCCTGAACAATCAATATGAGGGTGCGCATTTTCATCTGAAGGCCGTCCGTGGGTTGCCCATCGGGTATGTGCTATGGCGGTAAAGCCGCTTAAAGGGTCGGTTTTCAGGAGATTTTCGAGTTCCTGAACTTTTCCTTTACAGCGCCTCCGGTCAATATGCAGCTTATCTGTTGTGGCTATACCGGCGGAATCATAGCCGCGGTATTCAAGCCGTTTTAATCCTTCAATAAGTATCTGGGGAGCTTGCCTTAAACCTGTATATCCGACTACGCCACACATTCTTTTACCCCCTTGGTATAATATTCAGTGCATCTGATTACACAGATTCCAAAAAGATTACAGCGATTAATTACCTCGCGGCAGTGATTTTTATCGCCTCTTCTAAGTCGAGTGCTCCTGAATATAGAGCCTTTCCTGTAATGGCGCCGTATAAACCATCTATTTGCAGTAATCGCTTTATATCATTAATCGAGGATATACCCCCCGATGCTATAACAGGAATATCTAAGGCATCCACAATTTCCCATGTGGCTTCGGTGTTTGGTCCTGTTAACATCCCATCTCTCGAAATATCCGTATAGATTATACCAGAAGCCCCATACTCCTGCATCTTCAGTGCAAGCTCTTTTGCTTTGGCATTGGTAACCTCCACCCAACCCTTTATTGCTACAAGGCCGTTTTTCGCATCAATGCCCACAAATATCTGCCCTGGATATTTTTTACTTGCTTCTCTTATAAGATTTGGGTCGGTGGCGGCAACTGTACCAAGTATGACCCTGTTAATCCCATAGGATATAAGCCTCTCGATTCTATCCAGGTCCCTTATGCCGCCACCAACCTCAATATCGATCTTCACGCCATTTCTAATCCTGATAATGCCCTGAAGGTTAGTCTGATTTCCAGCAAAGGCACCGTCAAGGTCTACTACATGTATGAGTTTTGCTCCGCAGGATTCCCATCTAAGTGCAATGGCAAGCGGGTCATCGGAATATACAGTGGTCTCCTCTATTTTCCCCTGGAGGAGTCTAACACAGAGACCATCCTTTAAATCTATTGCAGGAATTATAATCACCTAAGTAGTATAATACACTTTCCGCACATAAAAAAAGACTTGACAGACACTGACTAACATATTATTATATGATTGTAGTGAGGTACTAAATAAGATGGCGGCAACGATAAAAGATTACTATAAAATACTTGGTGTTAATAAAGACATATCACCGGAAGGGCTTAAAAAGGCATACAGGAAGCTCGCCAGGAAATATCACCCTGATTTAAACCCTGGGGATAAAACTGCTGAGGGGAAATTTAAGGAAATAAACGAAGCTTATGCAGTCCTTAGCGACTCCCAAAAACGAGCGGAATACGATAGGGCTGGAACTACCTTTGAACAATTTAGAGAGTTTAAAGACTTCAAAGGAACTTATGATTTTGCAGAGGAATTTGATTTTAGCGACTTGTTCGGCACAATATTACGAGAAGAAACTTACTACTCAAGCGGTAAAGACATTCTTGTGGGAGTCGAACTCACCCTTGAAGAGGCATTTCGGGGAGCAACCAAGCCAATAAGCATTACTCGCACAATCAATTGTAGTAAATGCGGCGGCGGCGGTGCAGAGAGTTACCAGAGGTGTTCTGCATGCAAGGGAACAGGGCGTATTCAGGCAACAAAGGGTTTTTTCAGAATGGCCCAATCATGCCCTAAATGTGGTGGAACAGGCAAAAAAAATATATCTTTATGCAAAGGTTGCAGTGGTAAGGGCAGAGTAATCCATACCGAGACTGTAAAGGTAAAAATCCCAATAAGTGTTGATAGCGGTTCCATTGTAAAATTGAGAGGAATGGGCGACTCAGGGAGAGGTGGAGGACCAGCAGGAGACCTACATATAGAAGTAACGATAAAACCACATCAAATATTTAGCAGAAAGGGCGATGATATTTATGTTCGGCTCCCGGTGACCTTCGGAGAGGCAGCAATGGGAGCAAAGGTAGAGGTTCCGACAATCGATGGAGTCACAATGATGACTCTACCAGCAGGGACACAAGGGGGCCAGAGGCTCAAACTCTCCGGAAAGGGATTTGTCTCCCCCAGAACAAAGACAAGGGGCAATGAATATGTGGATATAAAGATAGCGATCCCAAAGGATATCCCTGAAAATGCAAAAGAGACAATTAAGACATTGGAATCTCTTTATACGGAAAATCCGAGAAGGATGATGATAGAGAAAGGTGATAATTAAATAATGGCAATGAAAAGAGAGGACAAAAGCAGTCCTCTGTACATGATAAGTGTTGTTTCTAAGATCCTCGAGGTACACCCCCAGACATTGAGGATGTATGAGCGAGAGGGTTTTGTCAATCCTCATAGAACAAACAAGCAGCGGATATACTCTGATAAGGATGTCGAAAGGTTGGGTGTTGTCATAAGGCTTACAAAGGAGCTTGGAGTTAATAAAGCAGGCGTGGACATAATATTGAGGATGAAAGATAGAATAAATGCACTGCAAGATGAGATGCATGAGGTGATGCAATTACTCGAAGATGATATAAGGCCTGACTTTGAAAAGCGTTTGCAACGAATACTCAAGGGGGATTTAAATGAGACTGGAAAAATTAACTGTAAAGAGCCAAGAGGCCTTTCAGGAGGCACAGAGGCTTGCCGAAAAAAAGGGAAACCAGCAACTGGATGTAGAGCATCTTCTGTATGCACTTCTTGAAGACGAAGAAGGAATTGCATATCAGATACTTAAACGGCTGGATATAGATATAAATTCTCTAAAGAGAGACATTGATAAAGAGATAGAGAGATTCCCAAAGGTATCTAGCTCTACACCCCTTGGGCAGATATATGTGACCCCGCGGCTAAAAACAGTCTTAGAGAAGGCATATGAAGAGTCGAGGCATTTAACAGATGAATTTATCAGTGTTGAGCATCTTTTGTCTGCCGTAATAAATGTCTCCGGCCACGCATCTGAGATACTCAAGAAATATGGGGCAACGCCTGCGGAGATTTTATCAGCCATGAAGGAGATTCGTGGAGCACACCGGATAACTGACACCACCCCAGAGGATAAATATCAGGCACTTGCACGCTATGGCAAAGCCCTCACGGATCTTGCTAAAAAGGGAGAGCTCGACCCAGTGATCGGCAGAGATGAAGAAATAAGAAGGGTGATCCACGTCCTGTCAAGAAAGAAAAAGAATAATCCTGTACTCATAGGCGACTCGGGAGTCGGCAAGACAGCCATTGCAGAAGGACTTGCCCAGCGAATAGCTGACAGAGATGTGCCAGAGACACTTAGGGACAAGCGGTTGATAGCCCTCGATATCGGCAGTCTTGTTGCTGGCTCAAAATACAGAGGCGAGTTTGAAGAGAGACTAAAGGCCGTCTTGAAAGAGATAGAGCAATCTGATGGGAAGGTAATAGCATTCATAGATGAGCTCCATACAATCGTGGGTGCCGGAGCCGCAGAGGGCGCTGTTGATGCGTCTAACATGCTCAAGCCTGCCCTCGCCAGAGGAGAGCTGAGATGCATTGGCGCAACGACGGTCGATGAATATAGAAAATATATCGAAAAAGACCCTGCCCTCGAGAGGAGATTTCAACCGGTAAACATAAAAGAACCATCTGTAGAGGACACAATCTCGATCCTAAGGGGGCTGAAAGAGAGATATGAAGTCCATCACGGAGTAAAGATAAGGGACTCTGCGCTAATATCTGCTTCTATCCTTTCTAATAGGTATGTAACCGGCAGATTTTTGCCTGATAAGGCAATAGACCTCATTGATGAATCAGCAGCACGAGTCAGGATGGAGATAGACAGCATGCCGGTAGAACTGGACGAGATAGAGAGGAAGATGAGGCAGATTGAGATAGAGAAACAGGCATTGATGAAGGATGACTCCAGCGATGCAAAGGCAAAACTCGAAAAACTGACCAGTGATTTTGCAGAGATGCAGGAGAAGAGAAATTCATTACGGGCGCAATGGCTGGGCGAAAAAGAGATAATCCAGAAAATCAGGGATATAAAAGAGGCCATCGAAAGGACAAAAATAGAGTCTGAAAATGCCGAGAGGGATGGAGATCTCGCAAAGGCGGCAGAGCTGCGATATGGCCGCTTGCTCCAATTGCAGAAGTCATTAAAAGATGAGAGCGGAAATTTGCAAGAGGCTCAATCAAAGAAAAAGATGTTAAAAGAGCAGGTAGATGAAGAAGATATTGCTGAAGTTGTATCTAAGTGGACAGGAGTTCCTGTCTCAAGAATGCTCGAGACCGAAATACATAAGCTGATAAATATGGAAGAACGGTTAAGGCAGAGGGTAGTTGGTCAGGAAGAGGCAATTGTGACGGTATCAAGCACCATTAGAAGGGCAAGGGCAGGACTTCAGGATCCGAACCGTCCCATTGGGGCATTCATGTTTCTCGGGCCTACAGGCGTGGGGAAAACGGAGTTGGCAAAAGCGCTCGCAGAATTCCTGTTTGATGACGAGGCTGCCTTGATAAGGATTGATATGTCCGAATATCAGGAGCGACATACAACATCGAGACTGATAGGGGCGCCTCCTGGATATGTCGGTTACGAAGAAGGGGGGCAGCTCACCGAGGCAGTGAGGAGAAGGCCTTACTCAGTGATGCTACTTGATGAAGTAGAAAAAGCACACCAAGATGTATTTAATCTCTTGCTTCAGCTCCTTGATGACGGGCGTCTTACAGATGGACATGGCAGGACTGTAGACTTCAGAAACACTGTGATTATAATGACATCGAACATAGGAAGCGTCCATATACAGAAACTGCTGGAAGAAAGAGAGAGAGAACCGACTATGTATTTGGAAGGGAGTGATGAAAAAGAACTAAAGCATAAAGTAATGGAAGACATGAAGGCATTCTTCAGACCTGAATTCCTGAACAGGGTTGACGAGATTATCATATTCAACCCGTTAAGGGAGAAACTGCTTGAACAGATAGCGGTAATTCAGGTAGAGAGGATGAAAAAATATCTGCACGAAAAGAAGATTGACATTGCCCTTACAGATGGTGTAAAAGAATATATTGCAAGGGTTGGATATGACCCGGTGTATGGCGCAAGACCATTGAAAAGGGCAATACAGAAGGAGATACTTAACCCTCTCGCAATGAAGCTTCTTAGTGGAACATTCAGAGAAGGGGAGCGGATAGAGGTAGGCTATGCAGATAATCAGATAGTCTTCAACAAGATAGTAAAGGATAGTTGTCAGTTAACAGTTATCAGTTAACGTAAACCGTAAACTGTGAACCGTAAACCGTGAACATGGCAACCTGAGTAGTTACTATGGAGGTTTCGCGAAGACTACTGCACTGCCTCTCAAAAGGTTTGCAGTTTATTTTGCAGTTTATAAGGATAAACTTTTATACCATAGTGTAAAGATTTCCTGGGTAGCTCAGCCGGCAGAGCGGGTGGCTGTTAACCACTTGGTCGGGGGTTCGAATCCCTCCCCAGGAGCCATATTTTCTTTGCGGACTAAATAGCCCTGCGCCTTTCGGATAATATCCCGCGGAAAATCTGCGATAATGACATTAAAGTAGGGGGCATTGTTAACTTAAGATAGTTATGCTTTGATAATGAGAAGATGAGAGCATGTCTTAGATGTGTAAGTCAATAAATGTTCCTTACGGGAATCGCGTTCATGGAAGTAGCAATAAAAGTAGAAAATCTGTGTAAATACTATAGCAAGATAAAGGCCGTAGATGGTGTAAGCTTTGAGGTGTTTAAAGGCGAAATATTTGGAATTGTGGGACCAAATGGCGCTGGCAAAACCACCCTGGTCGAATGCATCACAGGATTGAAGTTCCTTGATAAAGGCACAATCGAAATATTAGGGTTAAACCCGCAAAAAAGGTAAAACATTAAGGCAGCGGATCGGGATTCAATTACAAGAGGGCAGACTTCCTGGCAGAATTAAGGTACGGGAGGCAATTAATCTTTTTGCCGCGTTTTACTTTCGTTCAGTCCCGTGGCGACCACTTTTGGAGGATTGCGGGCTGTCAGAAAAGGCCGACTCCTATTTCGATGCCCTCTCTGGGGGGCAAAAACAGAGGCTTTTTATCGCGATGTCTCTGATCAACGACCCCGAAATAGTATTTTTTGATGAGTTATCCACTGGACTTGACCCACAGGCCAGGAGGGCAATGTGGAGCCTGACAGAGAAAATTCGGGATATGGGGAAAACCGTCATCCTAGTTACACATTTTATGGAGGAGGCGGAGCGATTATGTGACCGGGTGGCTGTCATAGATAAAGGGCGGATTATAGCTATGGATACACCAGTTAATCTAATTGATAGTCTTAACATGGACTTTCAGATCGTCTTTTCGACTAACGGCTTATCTACGATAAATGAGATAGAAGAGATTGATGGTATTGATAAGGTCGAGAAAAATGGAGCAAAGACAGTCATCCACTGTAAAAATAACATTATCAGTGATGTGATCAGTTTTTTAACCAGAAATGATATTCAG
Organism: Thermodesulfovibrionales bacterium; assembly: GCA_021129835.1. GTDB lineage: Bacteria > Nitrospirota > Thermodesulfovibrionia > Thermodesulfovibrionales > Dissulfurispiraceae > JAJOKM01. Next base: position 18,957 of record JAJOKM010000022.1, read on the forward strand.
TTTTATGATCTCTCTATCAGGCGTCCCAATCTGGAGGATCTGTTTTTATCCCTAACTGGGCGGAGCATGAGAGATTGATCACCGTAAAACAGCTTTCAAGATTAGTAACTGTTGAATTCAGATTGATTCTCCGTGAGCCAGAAACTGTTTTTTTCTCCTTTATCTTGCCTCTCTTCTTCCTTTTTATCGTTATGGAGGTCTTTATTCCTCTTGATGTTCCAAGAGAAATTTTTGCCAACCATGTGGTCCCTTCTCTTTCGATTTTGGTCATTACCTCAAATGCGATGTTTAATGTCCCTGCCGTTATTGCTAGTTATCGAGAGATCAAATTCTTCAAACGTCTCAAAGCCAGCCCTATACCCATTCTTTCAATTCTCGGCGGGGTTGGGGCAGCAAACTTTATCATAACTACCATAGGAATACTACTACTTATAGCCGGAGGGAAATTAATCTACGGGGCAGAATTTGAGGGGAATATTATGACTTTTCTGTTCGGGTTTTTATTAATCCTTTTAAGTATTAACTCTTTGTGTCTTATCATCGCCAGTGTATGCCGCACTCCGAGAGTTGCCGCCACCCTTGCCAGTATAATTTACTTTCCAATATTGTTCTTTTCCGGTGTCTTTGTGCCCTTAGAGATGCTTCCTGATTGGATTGTCAGGTATATCTCTCCCCTTATGCCGATGACTTATGCCGTGGAATTACTAAGAGGGCTTTGGTTGGGATATCCCATCTCTGATTTTGTAGAGGAGATAATAATTTTAATCGGGTGTTTAGTATTGGGATTAATAATATCAGTAAAGACCTTTCGCTGGGAATAGCGCTATGGCTATAAAATCCATTTATTTCGTTAATATCTTTACTATCTCTCTATACCTCGCTTCTGTCTTCTGCACAATCTCATCAGGAAGGAGAGGGGCGGGATATCTCTTATTCCAATCAAGGGTGAGGAGGTAATCCCTCACAATCTGTTTATCGAAGCTGTCCTGTCTACTTGCAGGTTGGTAATCCTTCATTGACCAGAACCTTGATGAATCAGGAGTTAAGAGTTCATCAATTAAGATTAACCTGCCTTCATATATTCCGAACTCCATCTTGGTATCCGCAATAATCATCCCTTTTTTTTCGGCCATCTCCCTTGCCCTTTCATAAATCCTCAGGCTTATCTCTTTTAGCCTTTCTGCTAATTCATCTCCAACGATCTCTTTCATCTCCGAAAGAGTAATATTTATATCGTGTCCCTCTCTTGCCTTTGTGCTTGGTGTGAATACTGCTTCGTTAAGTCTTGAGGACTCTACGAGTCTTTCAGGGAGCCCAATTCCACAGACCGTCCCTTTCTCTTTATATTCCTTCCACCCGGAACCAGAAAGATAACCCCTCACGATACACTCAACAGGCAGCGGGTCTGCCCTCTTCACGATCATGCTTCTGCCTGCCAATATATCTTTATATTTATCTAAAATTTCAGGGTAATACCTTGCATCTGTAGCAACCACATGATTTTTGATGATATCCTTCATCTGGTTAAACCAGTAAATAGATATCTCTGTTAAGAGCTTTCCCTTATCTGGTATTTCGTTTGGCAGGACAACATCAAAGGCTGAAACTCTGTCTGTGGTAACAATTAAGAGATGATTGTCACTCAGCTCATAAACATCTCTTACCTTTCCAGATTTAAGGAGTTTGATATCTGTTAGGCTCTTTCCCATTTCAAGCGGATACATGCTCAGCATACACGGCATGGTTTAGCATTGTTATTCCCAAAGCCTGTCCCGACCCAAATCGAGGGCCTGCCTTGGTACGACCGCAATCCCCGTAGGGTCAGGCCTGCCGTGGTGCTGTGGCTTTGTCACACGTCATAAACTCGCAAACCATGTCTGGGCCAGGGGTGAGGGTGAATATAGCGCTATTTCGACCACTTACATCCCCCCCCCCTCTGTCCCATCCCGCAAGGGGAGGGGAAAAATAAAATACACCCATCTTTCATAAGTTGATGGACAAACTCTTTTCGCTTTATATTGCAATTTCTTTCATCTTGTGTTCTTTAGGTACATCATCCATAGCCATCGATAGGTATGCATCTTTAATATTTTCTTCCAATTCTTCAAGAGTCTCTCCTTGCGTCATGATTTCTGGATGTTCGAGAAGTTTTCCAAGCCAAAATTTTTCTCCTTTCCAATAAATCATAGTCATTTTTAGTTGCATAGGTCTTCCCTCCTGTTCAAATAACCCAATTAAATGTGTACGTCTAACCCGAAATAGCGGGCTTCGTTTGGTTTTTTATTAGATTGGGCTCTTCTCCAAAAAAGTGTAATTAACCACAGGGTAGCGTAGCCCTTTATGGGCGTATTCAAAGTGCCTAAAGTATATTAAAGTGCCTAAAGT
>JAJOKM010000013.1 GCA_021129835.1 Thermodesulfovibrionales bacterium
CCTGCAGGCAGTAAGCAGGGAGGTCGTTGCTTCTACAAGGATGCTGGATTCCCGACAAGCGGGAATGACGACTTTTTACGACTTCGTCAATTTTAGCAGTTGCAAAATATAAAAGTGTTTGATAGACTGTAACTACTCAGGTTGTCAGGTTCACGGTCCAAGGCTGTTAGCCGTGAACCGTGAACTGTGAACCCGAGTAGTTGCGATAGACTTTTATATAAATTTTCTATGTTCAGGAGGGTAATTATGGAGCAAAGACTTACATTAGATATCATTAAGGTGACTGAGGCCGCTTCCATCGCAGCGGCAAGATTTATGGGCAAAGGGGATAGAAAGGGCGCTGACCAGGCCGCAGTTACTGCCATGAGGAGGACACTGAATAATGTCCCTATCCGCGGGAGGGTTGTTATTGGCGAGGGCGAAAGGGATGTGGCCCCAATGCTCTTTATAGGTGAAGAGGTTGGTTGTGGTAAGGATTACGAGGTGGATATTGCAGTTGATCCCCTTGAGGGCACAAACCTGTGTGCAACAGGTTCTCCGAATGCACTTGCTGTCATGGCAGTAGCAGATAAAGGTGGTCTTTTGCATTGTCCGGATACGTACATGGAGAAATTAGTCGTAAGGTCTTCCGCAAAAGGACTGGTAGATATCAGGGCATCGGCCAGGGAAAATCTCGAGATAATTGCCGAGGCCGAGAGAAGGGATATAGATGACCTTGTTGTAGTTATTCTTGACAGGCCAAGGCATCAACAGATTATAGAAGATGTAAGGTCTGCGGGTGCGAGAATAAAACTTATCGGCGATGGGGATATAACGCCTGCAATAGCGGCTGTAGTAGAAGGAACAGGAATTCATGCCCTTATGGGCACAGGCGGGGCCCCTGAGGGGGTGCTTTCAGCAGCAGCAATTAAGTGTCTTGGTGGCGAGATTCAGGTAAGAATGCGGTGGAGGAACGAAGAAGAAAAAGAGAGGGCAAAGAAAGGTGGCATGGATATTAGCGAAGAAAAAGTATATACGACTGATGATCTTGCCCCTGGCGATGATATAATCTTTGTTGCTACAGGTGTAACAAAAGGAGATGTACTTGAAGGTGTTAGCTTCTTTGGTGGCGGGGCAAGGACATACTCTATGGTACTTGCAGCAAAGACAAGGGAGATAAGGTTTATAAATACAATTCATCTTTTTGAAAAGATTGACAGGATAAGGCTGAGGTAAGTGGGTTATCGCCTTGGCTTTACTAAAGCGAAGATTACCCAGAGAATCGCAAGAAAGACCCCGAGCAGCAGTGCAACCCTGAGGCCAAACTTGGCGGCTGCTATAGCAAGTATCGATAACCCAGCAGGTATTGCCAATAGTTTGAACCATGACCGCTGCCGTGAGCGAGGATGGGTATGTTGCGGTGTCCTTGACATATACACCGCAACTTTAGCATCTCTGGCAGCGTCATATTTTGCCCTCTCTATGGGATCAGATAGCACTTCATAAGCAGCGTTTATCTGTTTCATCATCTCAGCCGCATCAGTCGTCTTGTTTACATCGGGATGATATTTCGCTGCCAACTTGCGATAAGCAGCAATAATCACCTCTATTTCTGCCTCAGGATGAACCTGCAAAATGGCGTAATAATCAGGTTGAGATGACATCATTAATTAATCCTATCTCCTTCCCGGAGTGTCTGCTCTCCAGAGATGCCTGAACAGATCTGCGTCAGCATCCATCACTAGCGTAGTTCCTCCTGGTATAAACTTTTCGTATGCCTCTAATGCCCTCACAAAAGAGAAGAACGCGGCATCTCTCTCAAAGGCGTCTGCATAAATTCTGGCAGCCTCAGCATCTCCAATCCCTTTTAGTGTGAGGGCGTCTTTATGCGCGGTAGCCAACAAAATGACAGCCTTTTTATCTGCCTCTGCTTTGATCTCTCTCGCCATCTCTTCTCCTTCAGCACGGTATCTCATCGCCATCCTTTCTCTCTCTGCCATCATCCTCGCAAAGACGCTAGCCTGAACCTCTACCGGGAGATCTGCCCTCTTCTTCCTGACATCTACTATATAAATTCCGAGATCTGCTGCTACTTCCCTGGTTCTTTTGGCCGCAGCATCCATGATAGCCTTTCTCTTTATACCAATGGCATCAACAAAGTTATGCGTTGCAAGTTCTCTCCTTAGCTCAGAAGAGATGATCCTACCAAGTCTTGCCAGAGCAACGGATTCAGTCCTGACCGTTTTGAAAAATTGCAGTGGGTCTTCAATCCTCCATCGAGTAACACTATCTACTACCAACCTTTTCAGGTCCCCTGTCAGAAATTCTGTAGGCGGAAGATCAGCTACCATTACCCTATCTTCAAACCTGTATACAGTCTGAATAAAGGGAATCTTGAAATGCAGTCCCGGCTCATGTATTGTCGCTACGTGTTGACCCAATTGAAGAACAATCGCCTGCTCTTTTTCATTTATAACAAATACAGACTGGCTTATTACTAATACAGCAGCCAGTCCTACCACTGCTATAACCATTTGCTTAATACTCATTTGTCTCATTTATCATGCCTCCTCTGTATATTTTAGGTATTTTTGCAATCTGCTACCTCGTGACAACCTCAGCTCCTGGATCTTCCTCTCCTGGATCTTCTTCAACTACAGGTCTCTCGATCGCTATTAGATCCTTTAGTGGTAAAAGCTGAACTACATTACCACCGCCAGTCCCGCCATCGATAATAAACTTATCAGTGCCAGCCAGCACCCTCTCTGCTGTCTCGAGGTGTAGTCTCGTTCTGGTTACATCTCTTGCCTTCTGATACTCCTCAAGTAGCTTAATGAACCTCGCTGTGTCACCCTGAGCCAACAAAATCCTTTGCGTTTTATATGCCTCGGCATCCAATACCACCTTTTTTGCCTCGCCTCTTGCTTCAGGGACTATCTTTTCAGCGTACCCCTTTGCCATCATGACGATCCTTGTCCTGTCCTCCAGCGCACGAACTACCTCGTGAAATGCATCCTTAACCTCTTCAGGGGGGTCTACGACCTGCAGTTTCACATCAGTTACATACAGGCCTGTTTGGTATGTATCCATCATCTCCTGCAAGAAGCTTCTGGTCATCTCTGCTATCGTTGGCCTGCCTACTGTCATGGCATAATCGATGAGTTTATAACCCATGGCAGTTCTTATAGCGACCTCCGCTGCAGAATGGAGAGCTTTTTCTGGGTCCCTTACATTAAATAGAAAATCGGCGGGGTTTATTACTCTGTAAAGCACCACAAGCTCAACATGGGCTATGTTTTCACCGCCTGTAAGCATCAACGCCTCTTTTGGCACTGCCCTGTGCTCTGGAGGCCTTCCTGGCTCTTCTATTGTCCTGAAGCCGATTTCAGCCCTTCTTACCACATCCACATTAACTATGTCAACCGTCTGGATGGGAAATGGAATATGCCAATTTAATCCGGGGTCTGTCTGCCCTACAAACTTTCCAAACTGCTTTACTACGCCTGCTTCATGAGGGGCGACAATATATAGCCCAGTTGCAAGCCATACCACTACCACAATCCCCGCTATAAGCCCGATTAGTTTTCCCATCCCCATTCTTCCTAACTTTCGGCGGATGCCTTCCCACGGTATATTAATATTCGGCATATTCGGCATTTTAAAGCCTCCACCGCCAGAACTCCATGGTTGTCTGTTCATACTCTGTACCTCCCTATTACGATAATCATTCCGATGATACCTCCCTCTTTTTTTCAGATACCCATGTAAATTACATGTTCATATTATTCTACTTATTTTACTATATGCAGAAAAGTAATGTCCACCCCACGAAAGACATTGTAATTCGGACGCTGGATTTCGGACTAAAGAGATCTTTCTATTTTTCCTTATAACAAATATGCAGACCGCATAGTCCCACATATAGTATCCATCTTCATAAAAACCACATAATATAGAAAACACATCTATTTCTTGACAACATTTGTCTCTCTGTCATATTATTTTATAGTGGTAAAAAGTGGTATACAGTGGAGGCAATAAAGGTGACTTCGTTTTTAGGAAAGCACTATCGCACCTTAGACCCAAAAGGCAGGATCATAATACCTGGTCCTTTGCGAAATATAATCTCCAGAAAATACAGCAATAAATTATATATCACAAATGCTGCCTTTGACAGATGTCTGCATATATATCCCCTGGAGGAATGGGGCATACTGGAGGAAAAGGTAAGGTCACTGCCAAAGATGGAGGAGTCCGTGAAATATTTTCTGCGGAGGGTCATTGCCTCTGCAGTGGAGTGCGAGATTGACAAGCAGGGAAGGATATTAATCCCTTATGAACAGAGGCAAGACGCTGGAATAAATGGCGATGTCGTTATAGTGGGGCAACTGGACAAGATCGAGATATGGGACAGGAGTGGCTGGGACGATGTAACTGACCCCGAGAAGGTCGATGTAAAGACATATGAATCAGTGCTTGCAGGCTATGGGTTATGAACTATGAACAGATCCATATTCCCGTTTTATTGAAGGAGACATTAGATATTCTCGGTATAAAAGGAGATGGGATATATGTAGATGCCACAGTCGGACCTGGTGGGCATTCAGCAGAGATACTCATGAGGATTGACAGTGGAAGACTCGTCGGAATAGACCGGGATCAAGATGTCCTTGCATATGCGCGTGAAAGATTTGGCAATGACAGGGTGCATCTCGAAAAAGGGTGTCTCTCTCGGTTAAAAGAGGTGCTTTTGTCACTGAATATAAGAGAGGTTGATGGTGTATTGTTTGATCTCGGTGTCTCGATGACACAGTTGAAGGAGCTTAAGCGGGGGTTCAGTTTTTTATCAGAGACGAGACTTGATATGAGGATGGATACCGCTCAAAAATTAACGGCATGGGATGTTGTGAATAGATATCCTGAAAAGGATATAGAGCGGGTATTGAGGGAATATGGAGAGGAGCCTTTTGCCAGGAGGTTAGCAAAGGCAATTGTCACACATAGGAGAAAGCACTCATCAATAAATACGTGTGCTGAATTGGCAAATTTTGTGGCGAGGGTCTATGGAAGGAGGGGCAAAAGACATCCTGCAACCAGGACATTTCAGGCAGTGAGGATAGAGGTCAATAATGAAATCGATGAGTTGGCAAAAGGTCTTGCATCTGCATTAGATATGCTGAAGGTGGGAGGAAGGTTATGTGTTATTTCGTACCACTCACTTGAAGACAGGATGGTAAAAAACTTTATGAGAGACGGCGGTAGAGAGGGTCTCTTGCGAGTGCTAACAAAAAAACCGGTAGCTCCTGCTTACGATGAGATAAGAAAGAATCCCTCATCAAGGAGCGCAAAACTCAGGGGAGGTGAGAAGATATGACGATCAGGAGAGAAGATCAGTTGACACGGATTTTGAAACCATTATCTATTGCGATGCTAATTTTTTTAGTCTTTACATTAGTATGGCTAAGATCAAGCGTTATTTCGCTTGAATATAATATCGGCGCCTTAGAAGACAAAAGGACAGAATTGGTGAGTGATGGCAGAATACTTAGTGCTGAAAGGGCAGCTCTGTTGTCTATTGCGAGGTTTGACAACTTTATGGTTACAGGATTGACATTTCCTGACAGGGCTAATGTGATATATGTGAGAAAGACAAGAGGTGATGGCACGCATGAACCATTCTTGGCTCTAGCAGAGGGCAATTTATGCCGGCAATATAGAGACTTAGTAAGGTAAAAACCGATATCTGCTCTCAGCACACAAAAGGGCATGAAAATGTCATTGCGAGCCCGAGGGGCGTAGCAATCCCGCCAGGATTGCTACACTTCGTTCGCAATGACAATTACAGAGCTAATAAAAAAGGTATTTACAGATGAAAAGAAGAGAAGTGAAATGAAGGCAAGGGCGATCATCCTGGTTACTGTTATCTCTTTTGCCTTTTTTGCAGTTATTTTACGGCTTGTTGATATTATGCTCCTTAACCATGAACGGTTTGCGGCAAAGGCAACACTACAGCAGATAGGTAGAGAGGTGGTACCTGTCAAGCGAGGTATTATTTTTGATAGAACCGGCAGGAAACTCGCAATTAATATACATACAAAGTCTATTTATTCCAACCCTTCTGAAGTATCCTCACCAGAGGATACCGCAGTTGCCTTATCAAGGATACTCCAGCAGAAACCTGATACTACAATAACTATGTTGAACGCCGACAGTAGGTTTAGCTGGGTGTATAGGCAGCTTGGCATTGAGTATGCCCAAATGATAAAAGATTTAAATATAGCGGGCATTGGATTTATTCCCGAAATGATGAGATACTATCCAGGAGGCAGCCTCGCATCCCATATCATTGGCTTTGTGGGTATAGACAACCAAGGCCTCGAGGGCATCGAACTACGATATGACCGATACCTTGCCACAGGAAAAGAGAAATGGCTCTATATGGATCGAGATGCAAGGGGCAATATTCTTTCAGGCGGTTATAGGAAAGGAGAAATACAGGGCAATAATTTAGTCTTGACCATAAGTGAAGGTCTCCAGCATATTGTGGAGACGAATTTAGATGCCGCCGTTTCAGAGTGGGAAGCAGCGTCAGCCACAGCGATAATGATGAACCCCCACACGGGTGAAATATTGGCAATGGCAAACAGACCAACCTTTGACCTTAATAATCCCTCAGGGACAGAAACAGGGCACAAGAGAAACAGGGCCATTACGGATATATACGAACAGGGTTCAACATTTAAAATAGTAGTTGCTGCGGCTGCTATTGAAGAAGGCATTATGGACCAGCATACTGAAATCGATTGCAGCGCCGGTTATATAAAGGTGGGAGGCAGAAAGATGAGAGATGCCCACAGGCATCTGCATCGTGTCCTTACACTTAAAGAAGTAATGCAAAAATCCTCTAACGTAGGCACGATAAAAGTTGCACTCGAATTAGGCGAAGAGAGATTATATGAGTATACCAGACGTTTCGGTTTTGGCAGCAAGACGGGAATTGATCTGGTGGGAGAGGTTTCGGGATGGGTGAGACCACCAGAGTACTGGTCAAGATTGTCTATAGGTTCGGTGGCAATCGGGTATGAAGTTGCTGCTACTCCAATGCAGGTGTTAAGGGCGTATGCGGTTGTCGCTAATGGAGGGTATCTTGTTAGACCTCATGTGGTTTCAGAAATATTATCCCCATGCGGAAAGGTTATTTATGAAGCTAATGTAGAGAAGCAGCGAATTATTTCTGAAAAGACGGTCACTTCTCTAAGAGAAATGTTAGAAGCAGTTACCGAAGAAGGCGGTACAGCTATAAGCGCCTCTATTGATGGAAATCAGGTTGCTGGAAAGACAGGCACGGCACAAATGGTAGACCCTGCAACGGGACGACATTCGAGTGAAAAGCTTGTTAGTTCATTTGTAGGATTTGCACCTGCATATAACCCGGCAGTAGCGGTAATAGTCGTTATTCATGAACCACAAGGTGCAGAAGTGTACGGGGGAATCGTTGCAGCTCCTGTGTTTAGAGAGATAGTCAACGCATCGCTAACATACCTGGGAGTGCCAATGGATAATTTTAGAGAGTAGGAATTATTAGCTGTTCCATGCAGATGAATGACGAGGTGAAGGCGAAGGTGAAGGTGAAAGATGTCCTAAAAGAGGGTTTTAGTGTACCCGGGGAGATCGAAAAGGATATCTCCATGATTGTATGTGACTCCAGAGATGTTAAAGGAGGCGAGCTGTTTGTGGCGATAAAGGGCGAACATTTTGACGGGCATGATTTTATCGAGGATGCGATCAAAAAAGGGGCTGTTGCCATAGTATATGAGCTGCAGAGGAAAAGGGACGAAAGGCACTGGCATGACTCGCTATTCATAGATAAGTATCCTCATATAGTCTGGATTGGAGTCGAAGACTGCCGGGATACAATTGCGGCGATGTCCAGTAAATTTTATGGAAGCCCTTCAGAAGAAGTTACCACTATCGGCATTACAGGTACAAATGGCAAGACGACTACATCATACCTGATTAAATCCGTGATGGAGAAGTGGGGGCATAACGTTGGTCTGATCGGAACAATCGCTTATCTCATAAAGGATAAGGCTTATTATGCTTCACATACGACACCTGTGGCTCCTGTTTTTCAGTCACTGCTAAGAGAGATGGCGAATGAAGGATGCAGTCATGTAGTGGCTGAGGTCTCCTCCCATTCCTTATCTCAAAGGAGGGTCTATTACACCGGATTTAAGATAGCGGTCTTTACAAATCTTACGCGGGAACATCTGGATTTCCATAAAACGATGGAGAATTATTTCATGGCAAAGACGAGACTGTTCACTGACCTCTTATCAGAGGGTGGTACTGCCATTGTAAATATTGATAATCCATATGGTGTAACGCTTGTAGATATACTGAAGAGACAGAGAGGCAATGAGATAAAGATACTCACCCTTTCTATCGAGAGCAATGAAGCGAATTTAGTAGCCTCTAACATAAAGACCACATATAAGGGGACGACATTTAAAGTAAGATTTAAAGGGCAGACGCCGGTTGAGCAGTTCGGTCTCTTTGAAGAGGAAATATTTTCGCCATTAATCGGGATATTCAATGTATATAACATTCTTTCTGCCATATCTGCCTCGTTGTCATTAGGCATCCCGATTAAGACAATAAAGAGTGGAATTGCTACGGCAGAATTAATTAAAGGGAGATTCGAAAAGGTTGATCTAGGACAGGATTTTCTTGCAATCGTGGATTATGCACATACAGACGACGCACTCAAAGGACTCTTATTGACTGCCCACCAGTTGATAGGTTGTCATCGGTTGGATAAAAAGTTAGATAATGGTATGGTTGATAGAAGGGGGAAAGACGGAAAAATTATTATAGTATTTGGCTGCGGAGGAAACAGGGATAAAGGGAAGAGGTCGAAAATGGGAGAGATTGCGACGAGGCTTAGCGACCTTGCGATAATAACGACTGATAATCCGAGAGATGAGCTTCCAGACGAGATCATAAGAGATATAGAGGTGGGTATAGAGGGTGATAATTATATTGTTGTTCCAGACAGAAGTGTTGCCATCAACATGGCAGTGGAATTGGCATCTGACAATGACATAGTCCTGGTGGCGGGAAAAGGGCACGAGGATTATCAGGAAATTAAGGGAATACGTTATAATTTCAGTGACAGAGAGGTGCTCGAAGATGCGGTCCGGAGGAGGACTAAAAAATCTCCTTAAGCCCGAATTTGCCAGAAGGCTTGTCACTGTCAACTCAACAATATTAAATTTAGAGACTCAAGTCAAAAGAACAGCTTTGCAGAGGTAGTTAGATGTTGAACAGTAGTGATGTAATTGAGGCAACAGGCGGAGAGATTATTTCGAGTGGGACAAGCGGCTTTTCAGGAATATCGATAGATTCAAGGACCATAAAGAGTGGAGAGGTATTTGTTGCACTAAAGGGAAATAAATTCGATGGCCATGATTTTGTGAAGCATGCCGTAGGGGAAGGGGAAGGCGCTATTGTGGACTCGCTGTTTCGGGTTCACAATTCAAAATTCAGAGACAAGACGGTAATTCTTGTCGAAAATACCTTAATTGCCCTGCATAGCCTGGCGAGATACATGAGAAAAAGATTCAGTGGCAATGTGATAGGGGTGGTTGGAAGCAACGGAAAGACCACGACAAAGGAGCTTATTTCATCAATCCTTGGTACAAGATCGAGTCTGCTTAAAACATTTGGGAACCTTAACAATCATATAGGGATGCCACTTTCGATTGTAAATGGGATGATAAATTGGCGGGCAGAAGATGATGGGGCTATGGTTCTTGAGATGGGCACAAACAGGCCTGGCGATATAGATGAACTCTGCAGTATTGCAGATCCGGATATAGGTGTTATTACAAATATAGGATATGAACACCTTAGAGGTTTTGGTTCTCTGCAGAAGGTCAGAGACTCAGAACTCGAAATATTGCCTTATGTTAAGAGAGTGATTGTGAATGCCGATGACTTATTTCTTATGGAAGGCATAAGGAGCGCAGAGTTCGGAGGTGAGGTCATAACCTTTGGTATAGAGACAGATAACGCAGATTTGTCTGTAAGGGATATTATTTTTTCAGAAGATGGAACAAGGTTTTCTATATATGCGAGCAAGGGGTTGATCGATATAAACTCCAGTCTATTAGGCCGTTTCAATGTATATAATTCTCTTTCTGCATCTGCCACCGCATATGCCGTCGGATTTAATCTTCAAGAAATAAAGAAGGGCTTAGAATCTTTTGAAGGTGTAAGGGATAGGTTTGAACTAAAAAAATACCGGGGCGTGATGCTTTTAAATGATGTTTATAATGCCAATCCTTCATCAATGGATGAGTCTATAAGCGAGACGGTGAGACTTCTTAAGTATTCTGGAGAAAAGGACTGCAGATACAAAAGGGCAATAGTAGTCTTGGGTGATATGCTCGAACTCGGGGATTATGGTGTCATTGCCCATAAAAAGCTGGGACAGAGGCTATCTAAGCTGTCTGTCGATACCTTTATTGGAGTTGGGCCACTCATGTCTTTTGCCGTTAGTGAGTTTGGTAAAGGAGGGATCTGTACTGCCACACCGGATGATGCTGCTTGGGAGGCCAAAAAGATACTTAAAGATGGAGACATTGTGCTGATAAAGGGATCACGCGAGATGGGAATGGAAAAAGTGACAAGGTCAATAGAGAGTGGGTTGGAAAAGTAATGTTACATGAGTTGTTTTATAGCTTGCATATCTATTTTCCGCTGCTTAATGTATTTCAATATATAACATTCAGAACAGCCTTAGCTGCCCTGACTGCTATGATTGTTACATTTGTTGCCGCGCCACATATTATTAAGCGGCTTAAAAGGGCAGGTATGACGCAGCAGATAAGAGATGATGGACCGAAGAACCATTTCTTAAAAGTTGGCACACCGACAATGGGTGGTAGCATTATACTCCTATCAATCACTGTCTCTATGCTAATGTGGGGGGATCTTAAAAATATCTATATATGGGTAGCAATGGCTTCATTGTTAGGGCTTGGCGCTATCGGTCTTCTGGATGACTACCTGAAGGCGGCAAGAAAGAGTCCGAAGGGGCTGAAGGCTGGTCATAAATTCGGCGCTCAACTTCTTGTTGCCATTGCTGTCGTTATGCTTCTTCATCTCCATACCACTGGTCAATATGCGACGGTCCTTACGGTACCATTTTTAAAAGAGTGGCTTTTTGATGTAGGCATTTTTTACATCCCTTTTGCGATTTTTGTTATCGTCAGTTTTTCTAATGCGGTAAACCTCACAGATGGTCTGGACGGGCTTGCTGTTGGTCTTGTTGCTATTATTACTTCAGTAGCTGCTGTACTGGTTTATCTCTCTGGCCATGCAGTGTTTGCAGACCATTTATGCATACTCTTTCTTCCGGGAGTTGGTGAGTTGACGGTATTTTGCGGTGCAATGCTTGGCGCCACCCTCAGTTTTTTGTGGTATAATGCCCACCCTGCGGAGGTCTTTATGGGCGATGTTGGTTCATTGGGGTTAGGAGGCGCCATTGGTGCACTCGCAGTCATGTCGAAGCACGAGATCGTTCTGGCTATAGCGGGCGGTATATTTGTGATGGAGGCAGCCTCGGTTATTTTACAGGTCTTATCGTTTAAGTTTACGGGTAAAAGAATATTTAAGATGGCTCCTTTGCATCACCATTTCGAACTAAAGGGCTGGCCAGAGTCGAAGGTTTTAGTAAGATTCTGGATTATTGGAATAATTCTTGCGCTAATAGCCCTTGCAACTCTAAGACTGAGGTGAAATCATGAAAAAATTGCAATCTTTATGTTGTTTTATGTTTATTGCTCTCTTTCTATTGCATATTAATTCCGAGGCAGATGCGATTTCTGCTCGGGCGGCAATCGCGATAGAGGGTGAGAGATGGGAAATACTGTATGCAAAGAATCCAACTCTCAAACTTCAACCTGCAAGCATAACAAAGCTCGTTACAGCAATAGTTGTGATGGACAAGATTAGTCCCGATAGCGTTATTACTATAAGCAGGAATGCGGCAAATACTCCATTTACTAATAACTTAAAGTCAGGGGATAGGTTTACCGTAAGGTGTCTCCTCTATCTTGCCCTGCTCGAATCTTCAAATGGAGCGACAGTTGCCCTTGCGGAGGCAGTTGCTGGTTCTGAGAGGGCGTTTGTTACACTAATGAACAGAAGAGCAGCTCAACTCGGAGCGAAAAATACAAGGTTTGCAAATTCATCAGGACTTCCTGGTGGCAAGCAGCATACCACAGTCTATGATCTTGCAAAAATTATGAATGAATCCATTGGGTATCCATTGATAAGAGAGATAATCAATACACGGGGAAGAGAATTATCTACTCGCAGCGGAAGAAGTATCTTTACGAGGAGCACAAATCAGCTTCTCTGGGATAGAAGGGATATGATCGGAGGCAAAACAGGCTTTACAAGGGCAGCAAGACATGGCTTTGCCGGTGTCACCAGAAAGGGGCAAAGCAATATCATAACTGTCGTCCTGGGGGCGCCCAGTAGAAGTAATCTCTGGAGAGATACAAACTTGCTCTTAGCAAGGGGATATAGCGTCTTAAGCCGAGGAACTGGACCCGTTATTCATTTTAGCAACGCTACCAGGCGAAACAATCACATAAAGGCAGCAAAATTTCTTCATGATAGGGCAGTAGTAAAAGAGGAGATTGTTAGGAGGGATAGGATGATTGTTGGAAGTCAGGTGACCATTAGGAATAGAGGTATAAAAGAGGCGAAATCTTCTCTGAATAGAATCAAGGAAAGAATCGAAAGAAATAAAATGATCTGCAAAAGATAGATGGCGATATGATACTGAAAAGCGATAAATGGATACTGCTGATTGTCTTTTTGCTTATAGTTATTGGGGCGTTAGCTATCTTCAGTTCTACCTCGGTGATCCCTCCTGATGTTGTGAAAAGATATAGCGAAAGAGGCATAGCGCCATGTCAATTTAATTATCTCAAGCGGCATCTGTTTGCAGTATTAGTAGGAATAATTGCTATGTTTGCTGCCTCTATAGTAAAACTGGATCACCTAAGAAAGATGGCAGTGCCTCTGCTCGTTTTATCCTTTTGTTGTCTCCTATTGGTCTTTACTGAGTTAGGGGTTAGAGGAGGCGGTGCAACTAGGTGGCTACAGGTCTTCTCGTTCACTTTTCAGCCCTCTGAAATTGCGATGCTCTCTATGGTTACATTCCTTGCATGGTATATGAGCATTCCCAGTTATAAGAGAGATAAGTTTGTGTCGTTTGCAATTCCTATTGGTGTAATGGTCGCGTTTCAGGTCATATTTTTAAAACAGCCTGCCTTCGGAACTGCCATGGGTCTTGGTATTGTTACGATGGCGATGCTATTTTTATCAGGTATAAGATTGCGCTATTTCTTTTTACTTGCGATCACTGCAATTCCTATTGTTGCCAAACTGTTATTAGAGCCTCGCAAGTGGGCGAGGGTGGCATCATTTCTTGACCCATGGGAAGATCCCCTCGGCAGAGGGTTCCAGATTATCCAATCATTTATAGCCCTTGGAAGCGGTGGTCTCACAGGGGTAGGGCTGGGAGAAGGGAGACAGAAACTTTCATTCCTGCCAGAGGTTCATACGGACTTCATATTTTCGCTGATAGGAGAAGAAGTTGGTTTTATAGGCGCTGCTTTTGTTGTCTTTCTGTTTTTTATGCTATTTATCAGAGGAGTTGCTATTTCAAAAAAGACTGTCGAGCCCTTTTCATATTATTTGTGCTTTGGGATATCAATGATGGTAGCGCTCCAAGCAATTACCAATTTTGCTGTCGCTACGGGAATGGTTCCTACGACGGGTCAAACGCTGCCCTTTATTAGCTACGGAGGCACATCACTGGTTGTTAGCATGACATCCATAGGATTACTCCTGAATATCTCCAGAAATATAGGACAGGAAAATATAAGCAGTAAGTTCGTGTCTCGCAATTCAGGGGTTACAATTAATGAGTCTCTGGGGTCTCAGAAAATTGCAGACAATATGCGGAGGACGCCTCAATATCCTCAGTGGTATAAAGGATATGGATATAAGATGTATAATATAGACAGAAGGGAAAGTTCCCACTCGAAATGAGGAAGATCTCAATAACTTAGGGGGCCGTGCCTTCGGGATTGAAGACACGGCAGGAAGGGTTTATTTTCGGATGAAGGTAATAATTGCAGGTGGTGGAACAGGAGGACATCTTTATCCGGGCATTGCAGTAGCAGAGGAGCTACAGAATAGAACACAAGACTCGGGATACAGAATACAGAAGGATGATATAATCTTTGCTGGGACAGAGCATGGAATAGAGGCAAAGGTTATTCCGAGGGAAGGGTACTCCATAAAATTTTTGAGGGCCGAGGGATTAGTCGGAAGGTCTTTGTTTAAGAAGATCAGGTCATTTTTTGTATTCCTTCTGTCTATTTCGGGATCCAACAAGATTCTCAGGCGTATCAGACCTGATATCGTAATAGGTGTTGGCGGCTATGCATCAGTGGGAATGGTTCTGGTGGCATATCTTAAAGGCATTCCGACAATGGTGCTTGAGCAAAATTCGGTGCCTGGGCTTGCGAATAGATTTCTCGGAAAATTTGTAAATGCAATAGCGGTCACTTATCAGGAGAGCATCTCTCTTTTTCCGAGCGATAAGACCTATTTGACAGGGAATCCAGTGAGAAGACAGATGTTCGTAAGAGATGAAAAAAGGGCATACGCATTATTTTATCTTAAAAAGGGCAAGTTTACAGTATTTATCTTTGGTGGCAGTTCAGGGGCGAAGAATATAAATTACTCTATGGTTGCGTCACTGAATTACCTAATAGATTTAAGGCAGAATATTCAGTTTATTCACCAAACAGGTGAAAGAGATTATGAGAAAGTAAGGGGAGTTTATAGAAGGTTGGGATTCAGCGGCATGGTAGTACCATTTGTATACCAGATGGCGGAGGCATATACTGTAGCAGACATTGTTATCTGCAGGGCAGGTGCAACTACTCTATCTGAGATTACGGCTGTAGGGAAGCCAGCAGTATTGATACCATATCCCAATGCGGCATCGAATCATCAGGAATACAACGTCAGAAAATTAGAAGACATGGGCGCAGCCAGGATGATACTCGACAGCAGATTAAACGGTAAAATATTGGCGGATACTATAAGAGAGCTTTATGATGACGAAAATTTAAGGAGAGAGATGCAGATGACTGCTACTGCCTTTGGCAGGGTTGACGCAGCAGAAAAGGTTGTTGATATAGCATTAAGTCTCGTAAAAAAAAACAGATAAGGAGTTTATGTATGTTTAATCAATACAAAATTATACATTTTGTTGGAATTGGCGGAGTTGGCATGAGCGGCATTGCAGAGGTCCTTCATAATCTTAAGTACGAGGTGACAGGCTCGGATATAAATGAGTCCGAGACGACCATTAGACTCAAGTGTCTTGGCGTAAAGATATTTATAGGGCATGATGCGAGGAATGTGGACCATGCCCATGTGATCGTCGTCTCTTCTGCCGTTCCTTCTGATAATCCTGAAGTTGCTGAGGCTAAACGTAGATCTATTCCTATTATCCCACGGGCTGAAATGCTCGCCGAACTAGGCAGGCTTAAATATGGAATCCTTATTGCAGGTTCTCATGGCAAGACTACCACAACATCTCTTATTGCCAACTTGCTTGGAGAAGGAGGGCTTGACCCAACAGTTATTATAGGTGGAAGGCTTAAATCAATGGGAAGCAATGCAAAACTCGGGAATGGTGACTTCCTTGCGGCAGAAGCAGATGAAAGTGATGGCTCGTTTTTAAAATTAAATCCCACTATTGCGGTCATTACAAATATCGACAAGGAGCATATGGACTTCTTTAAAGGTATCGAGATGCTAAAGAGTGCCTTTTTGTCATTTATAAATAAACTGCCGTTTTACGGAGTTGCTATTATATGCAGAGAGGATGAGCAGACCAGAAGTATAATCCCCTTAATTCAGAGAAAGGTATTGACTTATGGGCTGTCGGATAAAGCAGACATTTATGCCACCGGCATAAGATATCAGGGTGACAAGATGAGCTTTGAGGTAATATTTAA
Source organism: Thermodesulfovibrionales bacterium (assembly GCA_021129835.1). GTDB lineage: Bacteria > Nitrospirota > Thermodesulfovibrionia > Thermodesulfovibrionales > Dissulfurispiraceae > JAJOKM01. The sequence goes on from JAJOKM010000013.1 coordinate 16,104, forward strand.
GGGTGGGTCTCTCGGAATATTTAGTCTGCCTCTTTTAGGGGTTCATAACGTGTTGAATAGCCTATCAGTAATAGCTGTAGGGTTAGAATTGCAGATCCCGATCGAGACTGTTTCAAAGACACTCAGTAATTTTGGTGGTATCTGCCGGAGATTTGAATTTAAAGGTGAGGAGGGAGGTATCAAGGTCTTTGATGATTATGGACACCATCCCACTGAGATAAGAGCTACCCTTGAGGCCGTAAAAGGATCTCTTAATGGTCAAAGAGTGGTTGCTCTGTTTCAACCGCATAGATATACAAGGACGATGGATTTAATCGATGAATTTTCTGCGAGCTTTGACAAGGCAGATAGATTATTTTTGATGGAGATATACCCTGCTGGTGAACAGCCAATAGATGGGATAAATTCAGAAAATCTCTCAAAAAGAATAAAGGGGGCAACTCTTAAAGAAGTGAGTTTTATTCCTGATAGAGGAGAGATGGCTGAGCAGATAATATCTGAACTGAAATCAGGGGATGTGTTCATAACTCTTGGGGCAGGGGATGTATATAAGGTTGGCGAAGAGATATTGAAGAGGTTAGGTAACTACTCAGGTTCAAGGTTCCGGGGTTCACAGTTAAAGAGCGATGAAAAAGGAGGCAGGATGAAGCGCGCAAAGCAGGTACCCGTGAACCTTGAACCTTGAACTTAATAACCTGAATAGTTACATAATTAATAGGTGAGTAAGGCGATGAAGTACGAGGGATTAAAGAAATTTTGTATTTCTGAGGGAATCGAGATAAGGCTTGATGAGGCAATGTCGAGACATACCTCCCTTAAGATTGGTGGTCCTGCGGACATAGCAATATTTCCTGATGAGGCTCAAGCGGCAGAAATAGTAAGGATACTTCTGCATACTGGAATACCCTATATTGTTGTCGGAAATGGCACAAACGTATTGGTAAAGGATAGTGGTCTTGAGGGAGTTGTTATTTTCACAAAAAAGATGAACAATATCAAAAAAAAGGATTCAGGAGATAGAATTCAAGAGGCAGAGAGGGTAAATATCATTGCTCAGGCAGGATGCTCTCTACTTAAGACTCTTAACTTGTGCGTAAAGAATGGTCTTTCTGGAATGGAAGGCCTGGCAGACATCCCGGGATCCATTGGTGGTGCAATTGTTAGCAATGCAGGCTCTTTCGGATACGAAATAGGGACTGTAGTGGAGACGGTTAATTTATTAGTTGATGGAAGGATAAAGACATTGTTAGGGTCAGCTATTGGCTTTGGCTACAGAAGGTCAAAAATACCTCCAGATTCCATTATTCTGAGTGCGGTTATATCTTTGAAGAAGAATGACCCTTTCGATGTAAGGAGCAGGATCAATAAATTTGCCGATAAAAAAAAATCGTGCCAGCCTCTATCCCTCCATTCTGCTGGTTGTGTATTCAAGAATCCGGAAGGTATGCCTGCGGGTAAGATTATAGAGGAGACAGGTTGTAAAGGTCTAAAGGCCGGGGGCATAGAGGTCAGTAATCTGCATGCAAATTTTTTTATAAACGACGGTGGTGGAACAGCAGATGCTTTTTTAAGACTTATGGGTATCGTTTGTAAGAGAGTAGAAGAGAGGACAGGAATTATATTAGAGCCAGAGATCGAGATTATAGGAAGGAATTAATTTTAGATGATAACCAAAAAGACGATAGGGGTTCTTGCGGGGGGGAGATCTGCTGAAAGGGAGGTCTCCCTCAAGAGTGGAGAAGCGATTTATAAGGCATTGGTGAGTTGCGGCTATGACGCAGTTTTTATTGATGTCCTTGATAATTTGAGTGATTCCTTGAAAGAAAATGGCGTCGAGATTGCCTTTATATCGCTGCATGGAGGCTCTGGTGAAAATGGAGATGTACAGGGTCTTCTTGAGGTTATGGGGATCCCATATACTGGTTCAGGTGTTTTAGCATCTACCTTAGCAATGGACAAGGAGGCATCAAAGAAGGTCTTTCTTTGTCATGATATTAGTGTTCCTCCTTTTGGAGTGGTAAGGAGGGAGCAGATCTGGATTAATGGGAAACTTAACCTCGACTCAATTACTCCTATTGTGAATTTCTCGTTGCCTTGGGTTATTAAACCTGTTGCCGGGGGGTCAAGTATAGGTATCAGCATAGTGAGGGATAAGGCAAGGATAGCTGAATTAATCGATCTCACATTTTCTTATGGCGATAAAATAATAATCGAAAAATACATTGAAGGCAAAGAGATACATATCGGAATCTTTGGGCAGCGAGTGCTTGGAGGTGTAGAGGTGAAGCCGTTGACAGGATTTTATAGTTATGAGGCGAAATATACACCAGGTATTACGCAATACATACTGCCTCCAGAGGTGGATGATTCTACTTATGAGACGCTTAAAATGGTAGCTTTGAAGGCACATAATGCCCTTGGATGTGAAGGTGTTACGCGGGTTGACATGATCCTTGATGAATACAATAATCCATATGTTCTTGAGGTCAATACAATCCCCGGAATGACAGAGACGAGCCTTTTGCCAAAAATAGCAAGGCTTTCAGGGATGGAATTTCCAGACCTGGCAGAAGAAATGCTTAAGGCGGCAATGACACGCCCTTAATTTTTGG
>JAJOKM010000070.1 GCA_021129835.1 Thermodesulfovibrionales bacterium
GTGGCAATCACGCCCAGATTGCTTCACTTCGTTCGCAATGACAAGTGAAGAACAAATAGCAAAAAAGGGTATTTACAGAGGAAAGAACCAAAGAAGTTACCCACATAGAATAGCGAGGAACCCTTTTTTAAAAGCATATGAAAATTGTGCGAAAAGTTTTTTTGTTTATTCCTTAAACTCTTGGTATTTCCATATAAATTAAGTTTACCGAGAATTGCTGCTCTTTTATCTGCGATGTTGACACCACAGCAAAGGTGTGTTATTATAATTTACTTTAGTTGGTTATCGCTATTTCCAAAGTAGCAGTTTGGCTCTGTTCAACGAGAAAACAGGGTGTCTGTTTTTAGAGGAAGAGAATTTATGCCAAGAAACAGTTTTGTATCGGCTGCCGTCTCTGTAAGGTTTATTGCCGGGCGGAGCACTTACACTCCAGGGACTTAGTCAAGGCGTTTAAAAGAGAATCTCCTCGGCCGTTACTGCGTTTGGCGGTTAAGGTAAGTGGTCTCCTATCCCTCTCCGTGCAATGCCGTCATTGCGCTGAAGCCCCCCTGTATCCATGCATGCCTTACTGGATCTCAGCGGAGGGATTCCGAGAGCGGGATCGTCACTGTGGATGAGGAGAAGTGTATCGACTGATAGACATGTATAGCATTCGGCCCAGTTGGTGCGATAAGGCAGGACACATATTGGGGAAGGATCGCTAAATACGGCCTTTGCACAGGGATGGGTATGCCGGTGTGCGTCGCCAATTGTCCGAGTGAGACGATGATATACGCAGGGATCGAAGAGGATGTTCTATCCAGAAAATGATCGTAATAATTGATTATGGCGCCGGCAATCTGCGCAGCGTGCTCAATGCTGTGACCAGACTGGGCTACCAGCCAAGGATAACCAATAGCCCCAATGAGGTGCTCAATGCCCAGGCAGTTATCCTGCCCGGTGTTGGTGCTGCCGCTGATACTATGGAAAGTCTTCGGAGATTGGGGTTGGCCAGTCCTATTCGAGAGATCATCGCCAACGGTCGTCCTTTTTTCGGAGTCTGTATCGGTCTGCAGGTCCTAGTTACCGGCACCGAAGAGGGCGGATGGCATGAGTGCCTCGGTGCCATTGCAGGAACGGTAAGGAAGCTGCCCTCAGGGCTGAAGATTCCCCACATGGGGTGGAACCAGGTCAAGCAGCGGGTTTCTCATCCAGTGTTTGGCGGCATACCAGATGGAGCCAACTTCTACTTTGTTCATAGCTACTATGTAGAGCCGGATGACGAATCGCTGGTAGCCGGTGAGACTGACTATGGCATTCCTATATGCAGTGTAATTGCTACAGGAAACCTGGTGGCAACTCAATTTCATCCCGAAAAGAGCGGGGAGTTCGGGATCAAGATGTATTCTAACTTTTTGAAGATGGCGATTGCTGGAAGACAGGACTAAGCCTGTCCCCGAAAAGAGCGTGAAACGAAAAGAAAAAGAGAGTAAAGGATTCCTTCACACCTTGGAATAGCCGCTGGGAGAGGCACGACTGACGACTATCATAGCGTTTCATTAAAACCTTTACACTATCATTGCAGGGAGCGGAGCGGCACAGCAATCTCACCAAGATTCACAAACTACACCGCGGGATTGCTTCACTATCGCTCGCAATGAAAATGTTTTAACGAAACGCTATACTATCTTCTGAGGGCGCAGTGATGAGAGATATCGCACAGGTTAATAATCCATACCACGACGACAAAGTAATTGATGCCTGCTCCCTTTTCGGAGCGATGGATACCTCGGGAAGGAGGTTCTCCGGAGAAGGGGTCATCAGGGCTATCGCCAACATGCATTTCCGTAGCAATGGACTGGGTGGGGGATTCGCTATTTACGGGTTATATCCAGAATATGCCGAATCTTATGCCTTCCACATAATGTACCTCAGCGAGGAGGGGCGCAAGCAGGTAGAAGCCTTTCTTAGAGACCGCTTTTACCTCGTTTACGACGAGGAGGTGCCAACACGACCAACACCTGGAATTGTGGACCCCCCACTAGTGCGGAGGTATTTTCTTGAGGTCGGTGGACAGAAGCATGCCGAGCAATCTGAGGATGACTATATCGTTAACCAAGTGATGGAAATAAACACCAAGCTTCAAGATGCCTTCGTTTTTTCGAGCGGCAAGGACATGGCGGTGTTCAAGGGACAGGGATATCCCGAGGAAATAGCAGCATACTTCTGCCTGGAGCAGTATGAAGGTTATCTGTGGACCACCCACGGCAGGTTTCCCACCAATACACCCGGCTGGTGGGGTGGGGCTCACCCTTTTTGTGTTTTGGACTGGACAGTAGTTCACAACGGTGAGATCTCATCATATGGCATAAATCGGCGATATCTGGAGCAATTCGGTTACCACTGCACCATGCAGACCGATACCGAGGTTGTAGCTTATGCCGTTGACCTCCTAATGCGAAAGCACAACCTCCCGGTAGAGATAATGGCCAAGGTATTGGCTGCCCCCTTCTGGACTGATATTGAGCGCCGTCCTCCAGAGGAACAGAAGCTGCTGCGAACTCTGCGCCAGGTATATGGCAGCCTGCTCTTAAACGGACCGTTCACGGCAATTATTGCCCACCAGGGTGAAATGATTGGGTTTACCGACAGAATCAGGCTGCGCCCTCTTATTGTGGGAGTAAAGGGTGACATGCTCTACCTTTCATCCGAGGAATCCGCTATCCGGCTGATTTGCTCGAACATAGATAGGACATGGATTCCAGCCGGTGGTGAACCCATCGTGGGAAGCCTTCGCAGCCCCCTCCAGTCATCTGCTGCTGTCGAGAGGCGGTGTTAGATGCTGACTAAGAGGATCATTCCCTGTCTTGATGTGCAAGATGGGCGAGTGGTAAAGGGAACCAGCTTTGTCCAACTGCGTGATGCCGGTGACCCGGTGGAACTTGCCAGTTTCTACTATAGAGAGGGCGCTGACGAGCTGGTTTTTCTGGATATAAGCGCTACCCCTGAGGGGCGTGAAACCATGGCGGATGTTGTTGAGCGTATCTCCGAGGAGGTGTTTATGCCTCTCACCGTAGGTGGAGGGCTGCGCAGCACCATCGATATGCGTCGCATGCTGAGGGCCGGGGCGGATAAGGTCGCGGTAAACAGCGCCGCGGTGCTTACGCCCGTCCTGATTAGCGACGGAGCGGATAAATTCGGAAGTCAGTGCATTGTGGTAGCTATCGATGCCAAGCGGATAACGAGTAGTGAGAAGCCACGGTGGGAGGTTTACATCTACAGTGGTCAGAAGCCGACCGGGATCGACGTCCTCTCCTGGGCAAGACAGGTAGTAGAGCTTGGGGCAGGGGAGCTGCTACTCACCAGTATGGATGCCGATGGACATCAAGCAGGATATGATATCGAGCTTACCCGCGCCGTCTCTGAAGCGGTGCCGGTGCCGGTCATTGCCAGTGGCGGCGCCGGCACTCTGGAAGACATTTATCAAGCCCTGATTGCAGGTAAGGCGGATGCTGTTCTGGCCGCCAGCATCTTTCATTATGGAATTTACTCCATTGGTGAGACAAAGGAATACCTGGATAGGAGGGGAATACCAATACGAATCTAAGGGGAAAGACCGTGAAGACCTATTTGCCACCTAAGTTTATAGTAGAACGAGACCCTAACCGGTGTACTCATTGCCAGGTATGCATTAACCAATGCAGCTTTGATGCCCAGTACCACGACTCCAAGAGCAATGAGGTGAAAAGCCGCGGGGAGAACTGTGTCGGCTGTCACCGATGTGTCATCTTCTGCCCTGCCAATGCCTTAAATATCAGGCGAGCACCTCTGGACTACCGGGAGAACTACAACTGGCGTCCTGAAGTGATTGAGGATATCATCAAACAGGCCGAAACCGGTGGAATACTCCTGACCGGAATGGGCAATGACAAGAGCCACCGCATTTACTGGGACCATTTGGTCCTTAATGCCAGCCAGGTGACCAACCCCTCCATTGACCCACTACGCGAGCCTATGGAACTCGTCACCTATCTGGGGAGAAAACCAGACCGAGTAGAGCTCGGCCCAGTAGGGACACGTTGCAATGCATCCCTATATCTGAAGACAGAGTTGCCTCCGCAGGTCAAGCTCGAGATTCCCGTCATGTTTGCCGCTATGTCCTACGGTGCAGTAAGCATCAATGTGCATGAATCCCTGGCCAGGGCAGCTACTGAGATGGGCGTCATGTGGAATACCGGAGAGGGAGGACTTCACCGAAAGCTATATCAATATGGCAACAACACTATTGTCCAGGTAGCATCGGGGCGATTTGGGGTTCACTCTAAGTACCTCAATGCCGGTCGGGCAATCGAGATTAAGATTGGTCAAGGGGCAAAGCCCGGCATCGGCGGCCACCTACCTGGGGAGAAGGTGAGCGCCGAAGTCTCCACAACGCGGATGATTCCTCAGGGAACAGATGCCATATCGCCGGCGCCGCACCACGATATTTACTCCATTGAGGACCTGTCCCAGCTCATCTATGCACTAAAGGAAGCAACGAACTATACCAAGCCGTTGTCAGTGAAGATAGCTGCCGTCCATAACTCGGCAGCCATTGCGAGCGGCATGGTGCGGGCAGGTGCTGACATCATCGTCCTTGACGGATTCAGGGGATCTACTGGTGCGGCACCCAAGGTTATTCGTGACAATGTGGGCATCCCTATTGAGTTGGCTCTGGCGTCGGTAGATACTCGACTGAGGCAAGAGGGTATACGCAACCAGACATCCATTGTGGTCTCAGGTGGCATAAGGAACAGTGGCGATCTGGCCAAGGCAATCGCCCTTGGCGCCGATGCAGTGTATATCGGAACTGCAGCTCTAATCGCTTTAGGCTGCACCGCCTGCCAGCAATGTCATACCGGTAAATGCGCTTGGGGTATCTGCACTACTAACCTCGCCCTGACTAAGAGGGTCAACCCTGACATTGGTTCCCGTAGATTGGCTAACCTCCTTCGCGGTTGGAGTCTTGAGCTGAAGGACATACTCGGCGGCCTGGGGGTCAATGCCCTCGAAAGCCTTCGCGGCAATCGGCTGCACTTGAGGGGCGTCGGGCTGACCGATACCGAACTTGAAATCCTCGGAGTAAGGATGGCAGGACACTGAAATGGCAAACAGCGTTCATAATCAAATGGTGAAAATAGATGCCAGCGGCGTTCTCCATCGGGAACTCAACGCCAAACTTAGGGATGAGGTTGCCAATGGAACTCAGAAAATCCAGATTCATAATGTCTATGGCCAGAGATATATCGGCACGGACTTAGGTAAGCCAGTCGAGATTGAGATATTCGGCACTCCGGGCAACGACCTGGGAGCATTTATGGATGGACTCCGGATAATTGTTCACGGCAATGCTCAGGATGGCTGCGGCAATACGATGAATGAGGGAGAGATAATTGTTCACGGGCATGCTGGGGATATCACCGGTTTGGCAGCCAGAGGAGGCAAAATCTTTGTCAGAGATGATGTCGGCTACCGAGCAGGCATTCACATGAAGGAATACGGGGATAAGAAGCCGGTAGTGGTCATTGGCGGTACCGCTCAGGATTTCTTCGGGGAGTACATGGCAGGTGGCATTCTGATTTTACTCGGTCTAAATCTAAATGAAGGCACTCGCCATAGAGCAAATTTCGTCGGCACCGGAATGCATGGGGGGGTCATCTACCTGAGAGGAGGCATCGAGGATTACCAGTTGGGTAAGGAAGTAGGTGTTGCGCAGATAGAAGAAGAGGATTGCCAGATTTTACAGAAATTCGTCAGCCAGTTTGCTTCTCATTTCGGCTACGATGTCGGGGAGATATTGAAACACAATTTCTGCAAACTGTTCCCCCGCTGGCTCCGCCCTTATGGCAGGCTTTATGCTTACTAAATGGAGAGGTTCAAGGAGTTAAGGGTTCAAGGGTATTGTCGTCATTCCCGCAGTCTTTTAAGCGGGAATCCAGACGCCGTTCCTGCAGGCAGTAAGCAGAGAGGTCATTGTTTTTAAAGGATACTGGATTCCCGATGAAAAAACTTCGGGAATGAAGGTGTGCGGGACTGCGGGGAAGGCAATTTAAATATCAAATATCAAAATGCAAAATGTTTTCAAGAAAATAATAATGATGTTTTTTAAAGACTTTTTACGACTTCATCAATTTTGATATTTAAATTTTGATTTTTGATATTATTTAGGGTACGAGAATGACGACTTTTTATGAAACCATCAACCTTGTTTAGCGTATTCATAATAGCCGAAGAAAATGAGGCAGTAAAGGAGTTGAGTTCGGGGCTTGCTCTAATGGGCTTTGCTTGTGCGATTGCTTCTCGCGAGGAGATAGTCAGGCAGGTTGTCGAGTCAGCCACCGATTTAGTGCTGGTGGAAATAGATGGTCGCTCGGCCAATTCCAGACTGGAGCTCTCCCGAAGGATAAGGGAAGAAAGGCATCTGCCCATTATTGCGCTGGTCAGCAGAGAGCGACTTTCCGATCTTGATGACGACCTGAATATAGATGATTTCGTTATCACGCCATGCGATGTACCTGAGCTGACATTAAGAATAAAACGACTTCTACGCAAACCCAGCAACAGGCGTAGCGGTGAGCTAATCAACTGTGGCAATCTGGTAATAGACATGGGTAAATGTGCTGTCTCCATCAAGGGCAAGTCTGTAGCATTGACCTTTAAAGAGTATGAACTGCTCAAGTTCATGGCGAGCAATAGGGGTCGGGTCTTCACCCGCGAAGTTCTGCTTAACAAGGTCTGGGGTTATGACTACTATGGTGGCGACCGAACAGTAGACGTCCATATCAGGAGACTCAGGAGCAAGATCGAGGGCTCCAGCCATATCTTTATTGAGACGGTGAGAAATATAGGCTACCGGTTTAAGTAAGATGCTTAGAGATTGTTTGTTTACCCCCACCTGGTGGACGTCCCCAATCCATCAATCCCATGCCTAAAAGCGTACTATAGGGGAAGCGGTTGACGGCGGTGAAGTGGAGGCGATCATCAAGGTGAGTTCAACTGGTAAATTGGGTATCATTACTGAGCGTGAATGTCGTCAACTTTGCATAACGGCCGGCATTTAGGAGGAGGTTATTCATGAAAAGATTAAGCATTATCATCCCAACTTTAAACGAAGAAGAAGGAATCGCCAAGGTTTTCTGCTCGATTCCCGAAGAAATCAGAGAACAATCAGAGATTATAGTTGTTGATGTTTCCACTGACTATACTCCGATAATTGCCGAAAGATTAGGAGCGAAAGTTATAAAGATGGAGAAAAGAGGAAAGGGGAGGCAGATGAGAGAGGCGGTTGAATTGAGCGAGGGTGAAATATTGATCTTTTTAGATGGTGATGGCACCGATCCTCCAGGATTTATCCCTGAATTATTAGAGAAATTAGAGGGTGCTAACCTTGTTTTGGGTTGTAGGTCTAATAAAAAATTTGAAGAAGAAGACGACAAGATGATGCGGCAGATTTTTAAGGTCTATCGGCCTTTTGTTGGGTCGTTGTTTTCTTTAATTGACTTTAATGCCTCCGACCCTTTAGCTGGATTTCGGGCAATCAGAAGGAAAGACTGGGACAAGTTAAACCTAACGAGTGACGCTTTTGAAATAGAGACCGAAATAAACATAAAGGCAATAAAGCAAGGGTTCATAATAGAAGAGGTACCCATTCCGCATCTTAAAAGGTGCGGGGGGGTTGGAAAGAGCAAATTTACCCGCAGTCCGGAGCAATGGCTTAAAATTTCAAGGATGTTTCTTCAATATTTCAGCGATGAAGCACTAAAGCTAAAAATAGAGAATTGGGAAGCAAAATTAAAGTCAAAGCTAAAGATTAAATAACGGCTGTTCCCTCATCAATAATGGGGTCAAGTCTTGAAATATCAGTTTTTATCTTCCTCACCTTTTATTGCCTTGCTTAAACCATAAACCCATCGGTGTTAGGCCTTGACATGTGACATAAAATGAGAAAAAACAGTCTGAGACAAAGGATAATAATGGTTATGTCACATGTCAAGACCTGACACCACCTACTACACCACCTACTTCGTGTGCTCTGCCAATCTTTTTCTAAGGGCTATGTTATTGCGCACCCCTAAATCATCCCCCACCTTTACCCCGTTAGATAGTAAACATCTAATGGGGCTAACCCTCCCCCACCGAGGGAGAGGGCATATTATGTTGCCCGCTTAATCTGGGAAAGAGCCAAAATCTTCATCATCCGACGATGGGCATGTGCCAATAAGGGTCCAATTTTGTAACACAAATTTAATCTGGCCGTAATCTGCTGGAAACATTTGGCTGTTATACTTGTTATAGAAGAACACAAGGAGGGCAGCCATGAGACAAATAGCGTTATAGGGGGAAGGTGGAATTGGTGAATCGACCACCACTTAAGGCCTTGTGGTAGGCCTTGCGGAGAAAGGGAAGAAGATCATGGTGGTTGGCTGTGATCTGAAGGCTGATTCAACCAGACTTCTTCCTGGATGAAATATAAATGGAGGTTTTAATGATGAGAAAGTTAGCTATTTACGGCAAAGGTGGTATTGGTAAATCTACCACTACCCAAAACATGGCGGCAGCACTGGCGCATTTTCACGACAAAAAAGTATTGATTCATGGTTGTGATCCTAAAGCGGATTCTACTCGCATGATTTTAAGGGGCATGATGCAGACCACTATTATGGATACATTGCGTGAAGAGGGTGAAGATGAAGTTACATTGGATAAAATAATGCAAACCGGTTATAAAGATGTTCGCTGTGTAGAATCCGGCGGACCGGAACCAGGGGTTGGCTGTGCCGGGCGGGGTATTATCACTGCTATTAACTTGATGGAAGAACATAATGGTTATACCGATGATTTAGATTTTGTGTTTTTTGATGTTTTAGGTGATGTAGTTTGCGGTGGATTTGCTATGCCGGTGCGAGATGGTAAAGCCCAAGAAATTTATATTGTAGCTTCCGGCGAAATGATGGCTTTGTATGCAGCTAATAACATTGCCAAGGGGATGGCCAAATATGCGGAGCAGAGCGGGGTGCGTATTGGCGGCATTATTTGCAATGGCCGTAAAGTGGATGGAGAGCGAGAGTTAGTAGAAGAGTTTGCCAGAAGCATCGGTAGTCAAATGATTATGTTTGTACCGCGGGATAACATCGTGCAAAAAGCGGAATTCAACAAAAAACAGTAGCGGAGTTTGATGATACTTGCCAGCAGGCTATGGAGTATAAAAGATTAGCAGAAAACATTTTGAATAATGATATGTTCGTTATTCCTAAACCGCTGGAGATGGAAGATTTGGAAAAGTTAACTATGAAATTTGGTTTAATGGACTGATAAAAATAATTACAAAAAAGTTGATGGAGGTTATAACTGATGAAAATGGTTCGGGCGATAATCAGACCGGAAAAAGAACCGGAGGTGACTGATGCTTTAGCGGATGCCGGTTTTTTTTCGCTAACTAAAATGGATGTTTACGGTCGGGGTAAACAAAGAGGTCTGGATGTAGGCACTATTTATTCACTATGATGAATTACCTAAAGTGCAATTGATGTTGGTAGTGGAAGATCAAAAAAGTGTAGATGAAGTAATCGATATAGTTAACAAGAGCGCTTATACCGGTAACTTTGGTGACGGTAAAATATTTGTTAGTCCGGTAGAAGAAGTCTACACCGTCAGAACAGCCAAAAAAGGGATATAGTGGGGTGATAGTATGAAGGAAGTTACAGCCATCATTCGGATGAATAAGATGACTGCCACCAAAGAAGCACTGGATGCCTTGGGTTTTCCGGCGATGACTGCTACTAAGGTGCAAGGACGTGGCAAACAGCGCGGTTTTTTAAACGACATTTCTATTAAAGTGGACTTAGCGGTAATGCAGGATGAGCGTGCTAAAGAAGCCCGCTGGTTGCCGAAGCGGATGGTTTACTTGGTGGTGCATGATGACGAGGTGCGAGAAGTTGTCGACACTATTATAAAAGTCAATCAAACCGGTAATTTCGGCGACGGAAAGATATTTGTCACTTCTATTGAAGATGCGGCACAGGTGAGAACTAAGCACCGGGGGCGGGCGGCATTAAGGTAAGTTAAAAATTAAAAGTTAAAAATTTAAAGCAAAAAATAATGTAGGGGCAACCCTTGTGGTTGCCCGAGAATAATCTTCGCTAGGAGGGGAAACTAGTTATGCCTTTAATAACTATGAAATGTGACGAGTTAATCCCTGAACGGGGAAAACATACCTATATTACGGACACAGAAAATCCGGTGATACCGGCCTGTAATGTTACTACCATTCCTGGAGATATGACCGAACGCGGCTGTCCTTTTGCCGGTGCACGCGGGGTGGTGGGTGGGCCGATTGTAGATATTATCCACATGGTGCATTCGCCGGTAGGTTGTGCCTATTATACTTGGGGTTCGCGGCGCAGTCTGCCGGATTGGTATTCATGGTCCGGTCCGAACAAATTGGATAATGCTGCTTTTAACCGGCGCTATTGTGTTACTACCGATATGGAAGAAAAAGATGTTGTTTTCGGTGGAGGCACTAAGCTCAAAAAAGCATGTATAGAAGCTTTTAAGATGTTTCCCGAAGCTAAAGGCTTGTTTATGTACACTACCTGTACTTCCGGACTGATTGGAGATGATATTCCGGCGGTGGCTAAACAAGTAGAAAAGACGGTCGGTAAACCGGTGTTTTTTGCCCAAGCGCCTGGTTGTTCCGGTGTCAGTCAATCTAAGGGGCACCACGTTTTAAATCACGAGTTTTACCGCCAAATTAAGGCGTTGCGTGAAAAAAATCCGGATTTGTGTATGAAAGAAGAGGAGAAAACGCCATATGACATCAATTTAATTGGTGATTATAATATGGATTGGGATATAAAAGCAATCATACCGCTTTTTGAACAGATGGGCATCCGGGTAGTGGCTACCTTTACCGGTAATGAACGCATTGAAAACTTAATTAAAATGCCGGATGCCAAGCTGAACGTAGTACACTGCCAGCGTTCTGCCGGTTATATTGCTGAATTGATTAACGAACATGCCGGCACTACTCATTTAGATGTAACCTTGTATGGCATAGTAGAAACCTCTAAAGCGTTGCGGGATGTAGGCAAACATTTTGGTTTGGAAAAACAAGCGGAAGCAGTGATCGAAAAAGAAACGGCTCGCATTAAAGAGTCTATTGCCTACTATCGTAGTAAATTGGAAGGTAAAACAGTGGCCCTTTATGTAGGGGCGCCACGGGTGTGGCATTGGATTCATTTAATGGAAGAACTGGGGATGGAAATAGTAGCGATGGCTTGTACTTTTGCCCATAAAGATGATTATGAAAAAATTAATGCTAAGGCTAAAAGTAACATCTTGGTTATTGATAACCCTAATGAATTCGAAGTGGAAGAGATGTTGCACGATTACAAACCAGATTTATTCTTGTGTGGCTTAAAAGAAAAATATATTGCCCGTAAAATGGGTGTATCTACAGTTAACTCACACTCTTACGAAAAAGGACCGTATGCCGATTACTTTGGTTTTGTGAACTTTGCCCGGGATATTTACCAAGGATTTTACGCCCCGGTTTGGAATTTTGTCAAAAATAATCCTTCTGAGGAGGTGGAATAATGGCGATAGATAAAATACCGATAGAAGGGTTTACTTTTGAGCAGTTCAAAATCGAAAAGATTCCGGCTCTGCCGGCTTATGTAGAGCGAGATCCGGAACTGGTACCCAAGTCTAAACGTAAAGTAGTGATTAATCCTTCGCGTACCTGTATACCCTTTGGAGCGATGTACGCTACTTTGGGAGTAAACCGGGGCCTTGCTTTGGTGCAAGGGGCGCAGGGTTGTACTACTTATGTACGCTATACTTTTTCGCGAATATTTAAAGAATCGGCAGTTATTGCTACTACTTCTTTTCACGAAGATGCAGCGGTGTTTGGTGGACGCAAAAACTTGATCCATGGTATCCGTAACTTAGCAGTCCGCTATAAGCCAGATGTAATTGCCATTGTGACTACTTGTTCCAGTGAAATTATTGGAGATGATTTAGATTCATTTATTAAAATGGCTCGCAAAAAACTGATCAAAGAAATAGGGGAAGAAGCAGGCAATAAAGTAAGAATAGTACCGATTAGCACTCCTAGTTTTGCTGGTTCGCACATAGAAGGCTATAACCGGGCGGCTAAAGCTTACCTAATGGAGTTTGCTCAAGAAAAAACCACTGCTAATAATAAAGTGACTATTATTCCCGGCATGATTAATCCGGGTGATTCGCGGGAAATTAAACACTTGTTAACCGAAATGGGGATCGAATTTAGTTTTTTATTTGATACTTCCAAGACGCTTGATGCCCCGTTGCGCCCGCCGATGGAGTTTCCTTATTATCCTAAGGGTGGCACTACTGTTGAAGCAATGGAGGATATACCTAATGCTATAGCCACTTTTGCGCTTAGTAAACATGAAGGCACTAAAGGAGCAGAATATTTAAAAAATAAATTTGATATCCCGGCTTACATTGGACCGTTACTGATGGGTGTCCATAATACGGATATGTTTTTGAAGAACTTAAGCGCAGCAACCGGTAAAAAAGTGCCGGAGAGTTTGCTTGATGAACGCGGGATGTTAATGGACACTATGGCAGATAGCTATAACCACACCATGATGAAAAAAGTAGCTTTGTTTGGTGACCCGGATATTGTGATCGGAGCGACAAGGTTTGTTTGTGAGTTGGGTATGGAGCCGACAGTGGTATTAGGTGGTACTAAGAGTAAAACGTTTGATAAAGATATAGCGGAAATCATGGAAGAATATGGTTATGAACCTAAAGTTTTTAATGGTGGAGACTTATTTGAGATGGATGAATATTTAAAGAAAAACAGACCGGATGTTATTTTGGGTCACTCTAAAGGAGTAGATATTGCTAAAGAAATAGATGTGCCTTTCGTGAGATTTGGTTTCCCGGTTTACGATCGCTTTGGCTATCAAAAGCGCCCGGTGTTAGGTTATCAAGGGGCCGAGCTTTTCTTGACTAACATTGTCAATGCTATGTTAGATCACACCTACCCGGACGATCGTACGCACCAGCTGTAGAACGCCATCTAGTTCACGGTTTACGGTTACCTGTTTAAGGTTTATTGGCTTTAACTGAAAACTGACAGCTGACAACTGATTTTCAGAGTAGGGAGGTGTAAATATGAACCGAGGAGCGATAAAAGAACAGCCGGTGGTTATAAACCCCTGTAAGGCTTGCCAGCCAATCGGGGCTATGTATGCAACCTTAGGAATTAAACACGCAGTGCCTTTGGTGCAGGGATCACAGGGTTGCAGTACTTTTGTGCGCTATCAGTTTAACCGGCACTTTCGGGAGCCGGCCAATATTGCGGTAACCTCATTCCATGAAGATGCGGTGGTCTTTGGTGGTCGCAGAAACCTGATTGAGGGTATCATCAACTTGGTTCAGCATTATCATCCCGAAGTAATTGGAGTGGTAACCACTTGTTCCAGTGAAACTATCGGGGATGATATTGCTGCCTTTATCAAAGAGGCTAAACAGAGATTGACTGCTGAAATAGGAGCGGAAAAAGCAGCTAAAACTTTTATCGTACCGCTGCGCACACCCAGCTATTCTGGCAGCCATGTGCAGGGTTATGATAACGGAGCCCGGCAATATTTAGAGCAATTGGCCCAAGAGAGTAAACCCAACCAAAAGTTAAACATAATTCCGGGCATGATTAACCCGGGTGATATTGCCGAGATTAAACATTTAATGTCAGCAATGGGCGCAGCCAACAATATGCTTTTTGATATTTCGGAAACGCTAAATGCCCCGCTGAAAATGAAGAATTCGTTTTTTCCTGATGGCGGTACGGCAGCAGCAGATTTAGTTGATGCTGCTAACTCACTGGGCACAATTGCTTTAAGTCGTCATGCCGGCGGCGGGGCAGCCACTTACTTACTGCGTAAATTTAATGTGCCAGCTGTTTTAGGGCCATTTCCGGTTGGGATTTATAATACAGACTTGTTTTTAGAGCAAGCAGTAAAACTGACCGGTCAGCCAGTAACTGCTGAAATCAAAAGAGAGCGAGGTCTTCTTTTAGATGCCATGGCAGATACTTGTACCATTACTGCTCTAAAAAAAGTAGCAATATTTGGTGATCCGGATACTGTAATTGGGGTGGCCCGTTTTGCCAGTGAATTAGGGATGGAACTGATAGCGGTAGGCACAACTGCTGACAGCAAAGAATTTTACCGGGAAATAGGGCTTATTGCCAAAGAATATAATTGTGCGCCGCAGATTGTTGCTGACGGTGGTCTGCATAAACTGGAGCAGGTATTGCTTCAAAATCGAGTAGAGATGCTGATAGGTAATTCTAACGGAGCAGCGATTGCCAAACAAGCTGATATACCACTGGTGAGAATTGGTTTTCCGGTAACCGACCGGGTAGGCTATCAACGTCGCCCGATAGTAGGCTATAACGGCAGTCTGTGGTTGTTAGATTATATTGTAAATGCCTTTTTGGAGCGAAAATAGAAAAGCAGTTATCAGTTATCAGTTAAAACCAGTAACCAATGAACTGTAAACCGTAAACCGTAAACCGGTAACTGTAAACTGCTATAAAGGGGTGTGATTTAGATGGAGGCACTGCGAAAAGGACACATTGCTGTTGTTAAGGAAAGCGAATCTGTACTTCTGGCTTGCGAAAAGGCCAGTCTGCCGGGTGTAATCACCCAGCGCAGCTGTCCTTTCTACGGGGCTCGCTGGTTTTTAGCGCCGCTTAAAGATGTTATTCACTTGGTGCACGGGGCAGTAGGCTGTGCTTACTACGGGCAGACTGTTCGTGCTCAGGAATATCAACTGGCCTCAACTGATTTAAGTGAAATTGATATTATCAGTGGTGGCGAGAAAAAACTTTACCGCACCATTATAAAAGCAATGGCAGAAATACCGGTGGCAAAAGCAGTGTTAGTTTATGCTACCTGCTCCACCGGTCTGATTGGCGATGATTTAGCAGCAGTTTGTCGTCAAGCTGCTAAAGACAGCGGTAAAAGAGTAGTGCCAGTAGATTGTCCGGGTTTTTCCGGGGTTAGCCAAGGACATGGGCACGATTTAAGCGCCAGTATATTATTAGAACATTTTATCGGCAGGGAGGAACTGCCTGATCCTGCTCCTTACGATATCAACTTAGTAGGAGAGTTCGACGTGCGGGGAGATACAGTAGTAATCAAAAAACTGCTGGGGCGGTTAGGGGTCAGGGTGATATGTACCTTTACCGGTGATGCTAATGTTACTAATATGGGCTGGTCACACCAGGCTAAATTAAACATTTTGCACTGTCGCCGCACCGGCAAAGTATTAGCTGAAGAAATGAAAACAAAATATGATATTCCTTGGCGCAAAGTCTCTTTTTTCGGCCAGCAGGAAACCAGCCAGGCATTGCGGGATATAGCAGATTTTTCGGGTTAGCAGAGCAAGCAGCCCAAATTATTACCGCTGAAGAACAACGGGTAAATGAAGAAATTGCCAAAATAAAAAGGTACTTAAACGGCAAGCGGGTAGCGCTATACTTTGGTGGTTCGCGGATGGGAGCAATGGTCAAAGCTTTCCGGGATTTGGGAATGGAAGTAATCATGACCGGTTCCCAATTTAGCTGTGGTGGTGATTACCAAGAAGCAGCGGCTAAGGTAAATGCCGGCACGGTCTTAATTGATGATGCTAATGAAAAAGAATTACACGATTTTTTGAGCCAGCACCGGCCTCACTTGTTTGTGGGCGGCACTAAAGAAAGATTCCCTACTCACAAGCTGGGCATACCTTTTTTAGTATTTCCTCAAGAAAGCAGCCCCTTTGCTGCCTATGATGGTTTTATAAATTTTGCCCGTGAGGTTTTTGGTTTACTAAAAAGCCCGGTCTGGAGATTGATAGCTGAGGACAACGGAATACCAGGAGATACCAGAGGGCGGAACGAAAATAGATGTAAAACATAAATGGTAGCCGTTCACGCCTTGAAACTTGAAATTAAAAATTAAGGAAAGATTAAAGTAGAAATTAGAAATCAGGTAATAGTTCAGCCATCTTGTCATTTCGAACGAATGTGAGAAATCTTGCTCATGATAACGCACAATTCAATGCCAAAAGATTTCTCTCGGAGCCTGTCCTGAGCGATTCATTAAGATTCCTCACGGAGCCTGTCCTGAGCAGAGCATTAAAGATTCCTCACAGAGTTCGGAATGACAGGAGTGAAGGGGTCGAAATGACAGAAAAGGGATAAAGGGCTGAACTATTACGAAATTAGAATTTGGGAAGAGATGATAAGGAGAAATTGGAAATTGGAAGGAGCAGCGCAAAAACATGAAAGCCAAATTTCTAATTTCTAATTTCTCCTCTCTAATTTCTACTTTCCAATTTCCAAAAAGGAGATAACAATGGACCGGTCAAATCATCCATGTTTTAATGTTAAAGTGCGGGGCTCACACGGAAGGGTGCATCTTCCGGTAGCTCCCAGGTGCAATATTCAATGCAAATACTGCGACAGAAAATACGACTGTGTAAATGAAAGCCGGCCGGGCGTAACAAGCGCTGTTTTGACTCCGATGCAGGCTATAATCTATCTTGACTTTATTTTTGAAAAAACAAAAAACATATCAGTTGTAGGGATTGCAGGCCCTGGAGATCCTTTTGCAACTCCTGAAGAGACCATGGAGACCTTGCGCCTTGTCAGAGAAAAATACCCTGAAATCATACTATGTCTTGCCACAAACGGTCTTGGCCTCGGTCCGTATGTCGATGAACTGGCGAGGATTAATGTGAAACATGTAACCATCACCGTAAATGCAGTCGATCCGGAAATAGGCGCCCAAATCTATTCTTTTATACGTTACGGAAAAAGGGTCCTAAGCCCTGAATTCGGAATTAAAATTCTTCTTGAAAAGCAACTGGAAGCCATAAAAAAGCTGAAAGAAAGAGGTGTCACGACAAAGATAAATACAATCATATTGCCTGGAATAAATGAAGATCATATCGAAGATATTGCAAAGAAAATGTCCGAGCTTGGTGTTGATATTTTAAACTGTGTGCCATTTTATCTAAACAAAGGTTCGGCCTTTGCCCATTTGCCGGAGGCTTCTAAAGAGGTTGTGAAAAAGATCAGAAAAAAAAGCGGCTCAATATATCCCTCAGATGTATCACTGCGGAAGATGCAGGGTTGACGCCGTGGGGATACTGGGCGAGAAGAATAACAAAGAAATAATGGAAAGACTCAAAGAATGTTCCGAGATGCCGGAAATTCATGATAAAATCCACCCGTATGTTGCGGTTGCCAGCCTGGAAGCCTCACTCATAGAATCCTGGACGCCCCGGAAGACAGCCTAGCCGGCCAGCAAGTATCAATTGGACTGATAAGACATAAGAGAGACAGAAAAATGAAAATTCACTATTTACAACATGTGTTTTTTGAAGGCTTAGGTAGCATTGAACCGGTATTGAGGGAAAAAGGGCATGAATTAACGACTACACATTTATACGAAGACCAACAATTGCCCCTGGTAAAAGAACTTGACTGGCTAATAGTGCTGGGTGGACCAATGGGCATCTATGATGAAGCAAAATACTCGTGGTTAACCGCTGAAAAGCCTTTCATAAAAGAAGCAATTGAATCCAACAAAATTGTTCTTGGTATATGTCTTGGCGCACAACTCATTGCGGACGCACTAGGGGCAAAGGTGTATCAGAATAAGCATCGGGAAATAGGCTGGTTTAATATTACTCGGTCACCTGAAGTAAATGGCACAGTCCTGTCAGAAGTAATTCCTGATCAAATGGAAGTATTTCATTGGCATGGTGACACCTTTGATATTCCACAAGGAGCAAAGGCAATAGCTGCAAGTGAAGCGTGCCAGAATCAAGGTTTTATAACGAACAATCGTGTAGTAGGTTTTCAATTTCACCTTGAAACCACATTACAATCAGCAAGTGCACTTGTAAAGAACTGCCGAGATGAACTGGACAAATCTCAATATGTCCAGACTGAAAGTGAAATATTGTCAGATAATCAGCGTTTCACAAATATCAATCAGGTGATGCACTCCGTATTAGATGCATTGGAAATACTATAATGGCGACAACACAGTTGATTTGTTTACGTAAAAACTTAATTTAAAAGAGGGCAATAGTTCGGTGCCCCCTCTCCCCCTAACCCCTCCCACCGAGGGGAGGGGGAATGTTTATTGATAATATTCCTTAATTCCCTCCCCCTTGACGGGGGAGG